>NZ_JBICKA010000110.1:0-119605 GCF_043103635.1 Pseudomonas sp. yb_9
TTCTATAACCCCAAGCGTCGACACAGCAGTGCTATGCAGCTGTCGCCAGTAGAGTATGAGAAACGCTATTTTCTGAGCTTGGAGAGTGTCTAGGGAACCCGGGGCGATTCAGTGTGGGCTGATGGGGACGTTTCAAGTTTCTAACCACTGCTACCGGATGACAACTGACATAAATGCTAGGTTTGTACGAAAAGCCTTGATACGTGGTCATGCTGCGTTGAAAACAGCCTCGGAATGCTCATTTACAACCCGTAAACTCCGCTTCCTCGGTTGTTTTCGCCTTGCCTGACCTGCGTCTCAAGATTTTTCATACAGAGCCTAGGTAATCCACCAGCTTGAGCAACATCGCATCACACCCCTGCAACTGCTCGACACTGACAAACTCATCCGGCTTGTGCCCCTGGTCCATGCTGCCAGGCCCGCACACCACGGTCGGGATACCTGCCTGGTCAAACAACCCGCCTTCTGTACCAAACGCCACCGTACCGAATTCATCGGTACCACTGAGCAACGCCACCAGCTGCGCCGCCTCACTGTCGGCAGGTGTCGCCAGCCCCGGGTAGGCGCTCAGCGGCGCCAGGCGAATATCACTGGCCGCATTGACCTTGCGCATACGTGGCAGCAACTCGGCTTCTGCATAGGATTGCAACTGGTCGGCCACTGCCTGCGCCTCAAACCCCGGCAAGGCCCGCACTTCGAAGTCGAACTCGCACTCCGCCGGCACGATGTTCAGTGCCCTGCCCCCTTTGATCACCCCGGTCTGCACCGTGGAGAACGGTGGGTCGAAGCGCTCGTCGTGATGCTGTGGCAAGGCCAGTGCGTCACCGATGTCACCCAGTTTGCCAATCAGCTTCGCCGCATACTCGATGGCATTCACGCCATAGGGCGCATAGGCCGAGTGGCAGGCCGCGCCATGCACCTGGCAGCGCATCGCCAACTTGCCCTTGTGTCCCAGCACCGGCTTGAGCTCGGTGGGCTCGCCAATGAGGCACAGGCGCGGCTTGTGCGGGCGCTGTTCCAATGCGGCCAGCATCGAGCGTACACCCAGGCAGCCCACTTCCTCGTCATAGGAGAATGCCAGGTGCACCGGCATGCGCAGAGGTTGAGCGAGGAACGCGGGCACGGCGGCCAGCACCGAAGCGATAAAGCCCTTCATGTCGGCCGTGCCACGGCCATACAGGCGCCCATCACGTTCGCTCAGGGCAAACGGCTCGACGGTCCAGGCCTGCCCATCCACCGGTACCACATCGGTGTGCCCCGACAACACCACGCCGCCAACGTTTTGGGGGCCAATGGTGGCGAACAGGTTGGCCTTGGTGCCTTCCGGGTTGTGAAACAGCTCGCACTCCACCCCCAGCTCGGCCAGGTAATCGCGGATGAAGCCGATCAACTCAAGGTTGGAGTCCCGGCTGACCGTAGCAAAGCCGATCAGCCGGGCCAGCAGCGCGCGGCTGGCAAATTCACTCATCGCCCGGGACCCCATAGCTGGGTGCAGCGGTCGGGTTGAGGGCGCGGGTGACGTAATCCTGCATTTGTGGGCGATAGGCCTGCCAAAGACCGTCGAGCACGCCGATCGGGTCGGTATCAGCCCAGTCCACGCGCAGGTCCACCAATGGCCAGGTCAACTCGCCGGCAATTTTCAACGCCGCCGAGTGCACCGGCCCGGCTTCACCACCCGCAGCCATCGCCGCGTGCATGGCGGCCAGCAAGCGGTCGGCCAGGTGGCCGCCAGCCTGCTCGAACGCCACGACCATCGCTTCGATCACCTGGGTCGAGGACAACAGATTCCCGGCCGCCGCACACTGTTCACCGGCCACAGCGTTGTGCGTGCCCAATGCCTCGCGCCCGGTAAACAGCGCCACCTGCCCCTGGCTGTCGATCACGGTAACCTGGCGGTACTCGCTCCAGCCATTGGCGCTGAGCACCCGGTCCAGCGCGGCGGCGGGTGGCAACTGGCCCTGTTCAAGGGCATCGAGAATCTGCGGGCCAAGCGCCGGCAAGGTGATGTTCTGGGTGGAAACGGCGCCAACACCGGCACGCACCCAAGGGCAACGGGCACCCACGGCAATGCTCGACGAACTGATGGCGATGCCAACCTGGCCGGTTTCCTGGCAGCGGCCAATGATGGAGAAGGTCATGGTAATGCTCCTGTTGTCCTGTGCGATGCAGGGCATTCTGGGTGGAACCTTTCGGTAGGCGAAACCAACTTTTTCCGAGGGGTTAGACAGGAAAAAACTTTGCTCAGGCAGAGAGCGAACGCCGCCCGCGCGGCGCATCGCGAGCTGCGCTCGCTCCTACGTTTGTTTCAGGCCAGTTTCTCCTGTGCGAGGCCACAGAACTCGGGGCCTTCGCCGTTTTATCGGCAAGCACCAGCTAAATACTATTTTCGCCATTTGTGCCACATCCCTAGTCTGGCCCCAGGCAACGGCGGTCCTCCAAACCGACCTGACAAAAACCGCCTGAACAAGGGCTCGGACATGACACTGAACAACCTCGAAATCGACACCCTCGTCGTCGGCGCCGGCCAGGCCGGCGTGGCCATGAGCGAACACCTGAACAAGCTTGGCGTGCCGCACCTGGTGCTGGAGCGCAACCGCATCGCCGAAGCGTGGCGCACTGGCCGCTGGGACTCGCTGGTCGCCAACGGCCCGGTCTGGCACGACCGCTTCCCGGGCCTGGCATTCAACCTCGACGCCGACGCCTTCGCCGGCAAGGACCAGGTGGCTGACTACTTCGAGCAGTACGTACGCAAGTACAACCTGCCCGTGCGCACCGGCATTGAAGTGAAGCGCGTGGTACGCAACAGCGACCGCCCGGGCTTTACCATCGAAACCAATGAAGGCGTGATTCGCGCCAACCGTGTGGTTGCGGCAACCGGCCCGTTCCAGAAGCCGGTTATCCCCGCCATTGCGCCAAAGGACAGCAACCTGCACCAGATCCATTCCGCCGCCTACTACAACCCTCAGCAACTGCCAGAAGGCGCAGTGCTGGTGGTAGGTGCCGGCTCCTCTGGCGTGCAGATCGCCGAAGAGCTGATGCGTGCGGGCCGCCAGGTGTACCTGTCGGTCGGCGCCCACGACCGCCCGCCGCGTGCCTACCGCAACCGCGACTTCTGCTGGTGGCTGGGCGTGCTGGGTGAGTGGGACGCAGAAATCGCCAAGCCTGGCCGCGAGCACGTGACCATCGCCGTCAGCGGCGCCCGTGGCGGCCACACCGTAGACTTCCGCGCCCTCGCCCATCAAGGCATGACCCTGGTCGGCCTGACCCAGTCGTTCGAGAACGGCGTGGCGCGCTTCCAGGACAACCTGGTCGAGAACATCAACCGTGGCGACGAAAACTACCTGGCCCTGCTGGATGCCGCCGATGCCTACATCGAACGCAACGGCCTGGACCTGCCAGAAGAGCCCGAAGCCCGCCAGCGCCTCGCCGACCCGGAGTGCATGGTCAACCCGCTGCAGCAACTGGACCTGGCCAAGGCCGGTGTCAGCAGCATCATCTGGGCTACCGGTTACGGTGTGGATTTCAGCTGGCTGCAGGTAGACACCTTCGACGCCAACGGCAAACCCCAGCACCAGCGTGGCGTAGCTCGTGAGCCCGGCGTGTACTTCCTGGGCCTGCCGTGGCTGTCGCGCCGTGGCTCGTCGTTCATCTGGGGCGTGTGGCACGACGCCAAGCACGTCGCCGGCCACATCGCCACGCAACGCACCTACCTGGCCTACCGCGACCGCGAACAGCGCGACGCGGATGAGCAGCAAGACAACACCATCAGCAACGTCAGCACCCTCGGAGCCCACTGATGCCTACTCATACCCGCATCCGCATGTTCAACACCAAGGAAACCTACCCCAACCAGACCCTGGACAACGACCTGTGCCAGGCCGTGCGGGCCGGTAACACCATTTATGTGCGCGGCCAGGTCGGTACCGACTTCGAAGGCAAGCTGGTGGGCCTGGGCGACCCTCGGGCGCAGACCGAGCAGGCGATGAAAAACGTCAAGCAACTGCTTGAAGAAGCCGGCTCGGACCTGTCGCACATCGTCAAGACCACCACCTACATCACCGACCCGCGCTTCCGCGAGCCGGTGTACAAGGAAGTGGGCAAGTGGCTGAAGGGTGTGTTCCCGATTTCCACCGGGCTGGTGGTGGCCGGGTTGGCCCAGGCCGAATGGCTGATGGAAATCGATGTGATCGCCGTGGTGCCGGATCAGGCGTGACCGGCAACACCGATGCCATCCAGCGCGCTGGATATTTCGCGGGCACGCCCACAGGTACACCGTAGGCTTAAGGCTTGTGCAGTCCCTGTGGGCGTGCCTGCGATGGGCCGCAAAGCGGCCCCCAACGATCTGCTGACAAGTATCAAGCTCTAGGCAAACCCGAACAATCGGCGGGGTGTGTCCCACATCACTGCACGGCGCGTGCGGGCATCCGGCATCAGGCACTCGGCCAGTTTCAGCAACGGGCCGTAGTCCACCCGCGAGCACTGGCGAATGAACGGCCAGTCCGAACCCCATACGCAGGCCTCGGGGCCAAAGGCTTCGAGCAGGGCGTGGACGTAGGCACTGCTCTGCTCCAGCAAGGCATCGACGGCGGCGAACTTCTGCATGCCCGACAGTTTCACGCTGGCCCGGCCACTGTCGGCCAGCCGCAGCAAGGCCTGGAAGCCAGTTTGCTGCACCCCGGCGGCTACATCCGGGCGGCCACAGTGATCGATCAACAGACGTGCCCGGGAGCCTTGCAGCAGACCATGCAGGTCCAGCAACTGGTCTTCGCACACCTGAATCTGGGCAAACAGGCCAAGCTCGGCGACCTTGCCGAGCAACCCGTCAACGTTCTTGAGGCTGGCCACCCCGTACAACGCGGGGTTGAAGGCGATACCGACCACCCCTTGCACCTGCAGCGCAGCCAGCGCATCGAGAGGGATACTTGCCTCGACCACCGCCACGCCCTTGAACCGCCCTTGCCCGGTGGCCAGGGCGTGCAGCAGGCAGCGGTTGTCGGTGTGGTAGCCGCTGTTGGGGCCGACGAGCAAGGCATGCTGTACACCGTAGGCGTCCATCACCCGGGTGAACTGCTCCTGGGTCGCCACCTCCTGGCCAGAGGGCGCATAGGGTGCTTCGGGGTGGTAAGGGAAACGGGCGGGGTCAAACAAATGGTTATGGCAATCGATCTTCGGTTCGTCAAAGATGTTCACGCAGCACTCCCGGCAAGCACCGCTGCGCTTGCCTACAGATCTTGTTATTGTTCGCCGCCAGGGCGATTGGGCTGTGTTCAAGATACTGCGTGGCCGGGTTTGACGCTCATACCCAGATGGCGAAGACCATAACCGAAGGTAATAGACATGCTGCTTGGCAACGAAGGCGCAGACGCGAGCCCCATGGTGTTCAAACTGCGGCACATGGAAGTGTTCCGTGCGGTGATGCTGACCGGCTCAATCAGCGCGGCGGCCAAGCTGCTGTACGTGTCGCAGCCGGCCGTGAGCAAGCTGATCCAGTACATCGAGGGGCGCCTGGCTTATCGCCTGTTCGAGCGCATCAACAACCGCCTGGTGCCCACCGCCGAGGCGCAGGTGCTGTTCCGTGAGGTCGAGCGGGTGTACCAGGCGGCGCTGGAGGTGAATGAGTGTGCGCTGTCATTGGGTGCCGGCGGCCACCACAAGCTGCGTATCTCTTGCAGCGCCTCGCTGTCGACGGTGGTCATCCCGATTGCCCTGGCGCAGCTCAAGCGCGAGGCGCCTTCGCTGGACATCGAGTGGCAAACCTCGCTGATGGGCGAAATGCCCAACCAGATCCTGTCGAAAAAGGTCGACCTGTCGATTGCCGCCCTGCCCGTGGTGCACGATCACCTGCATTCGCAAGCCTTCATGCGCGGGCGCATGGTGGTGGTGATGCCACCCGACCACGCCTTGGCCGGGCATGGCTCGCTGACCTTGCAGCAGCTGGAAGGCCACCCGCTGCTGCTGTTCAGGCCCGACATGCCGTTTGGCAAACTGCTGGCCGGGCACATCGAGCGGCGCGGGCTGCAATTGAAATCACTGTTGTCGTTCACCAACGCCAACGAAGCAGTGGCCCTGGTGAAGCAGGGCATGGGCATCAGCGTGATCGACGAATTCGTGGCGCAGGACAGTGGGTTGGCGGTGGTGCCGCTGGCCGATGAAATTCACTTTGATATCAGCTTTGTCTATTCGCGGTTCGAGCCGCCGTCGCATGCGGCGATGCATTTGATGCGGGTGTTGCAGGGACAGGCGCAGAAGCTGGGGCGGGCGATTGCGCCGAACTGACACAAGTGTTGGGGCTAACACACCCCTGTGGGAGCGGGCTTGCCCGCTCCCACAGGTTCCGCAAAAGACTTGCCGGACGTGTTCAGAAACCGACTGTAGCCGACAACAAGTAGGTACGCGGCGTGGATAGGGTCAACCCCGGCTCACTGTCATCCGAAGCCCCCGCCGAGCTCCAGTAACGATCATCCAGCACATTCTCGACACTGGCCCGTAAGGTCACCTCGGTAGCGTCCACCTTGAAGGCATAGCGCGCGCCCAGGTCGTAACGCTCCCAGCCATCAATCTGCTTGCTGTTGTTCTGGTCCAGGTACTGCGAGCTGGAATGAATGCCCCGCGCCGTCAGGGTCAGCCCACTCACACCGGGCACGTCCCATTCGGCGCCGAGGTTGACGTTGTACTCGGGCGTGGCCGGCGCGCGGTTGCCATCGTAGGCACCACCCACGGTATCGGTCAGCTCGCTGTCGATGTACATGACCCCACCCAGCACCCGCACGCCTTGCACCGGTTCGCCGAACACGCTCAACTCGATACCACGGTTGTCACGCTTGCCATTGGGCCCGAACACCCGCGAGGTGGCGTTGGTCTCGTAGGCCGGCTGGCGAATGCGGAATGCGCTGGCCGTGAACGCAACCTGGCCCAGGTCGTACTTGGCCCCTACCTCAACCTGCCGGCTGGTGAACGGCGGGAAGATCTGGTCTTCGTTGATCGACGTCGACGGCGCGATCTTGCCCTGGCTCAGGCCTTCCATGTAGTTGGCGTACAACGACAGCTGGTCGGTGACCTTGAGCAGCACGCCGCCCGAGGGCGAGACCTTTTCTTCGTCGTAGGCGGTCTCACCTTTGACGCCGTCGCTCCAGTCATCCACCTGCACCCGCTGCCAGCGCGCGCCCAGGGTCAACAGCAGGCGGTCGTCGAAAAAACCGAGGGTGTCGGCCAGGGCCACACCGGAGAAGCGGTTTTCTGTGTAGACCTCGGGATCGATGCGGGTGGGTGTGCCCGGGGTCGGGGTCGCCACCGGGTTGTAGAGGTTGCTGGGCGCCGAGGCATAGCGGGCGCCGCCGTTGGTGAAGTCCATGTAGAAGTAGGTGGCGGCCAAGTTCAACTCGTGGCTGACCGGCCCGGTGTGAAACCAGTTGCGAAGGCCGGCCATGGCGGTACGCACCGACTCGTCCCGGGTGAAGTCACGCGGCTGCACGGTGAAGTCGCCGGCATCGTTGGTGATGGACACGTTGTGCCGCAGGAAATCATGGTTGCTTTCACGCGCACCGACCGCGCCATAGGCCAGCAGCGACTCACTGACGTCGTATTCGGCATGCAGTGCGCCAAAGGTGTCGTTGGTGCGCGCCTTGCTCCAGGCCTGGGCGTAGTTGCGCCGCACATCGTCGGCTTCCGGCACCTTGGCGTTGGCGCCGATCAGCACGCGCTCCTGCGGCGCATCGGTGTCACGCTCGGTATGGCCAAGGTCTGCCGACAGGCGCAGGCGCTCACCGCGAAAATCCAGGCCCAGTACCGCCATTTCGCGATCGACACGTTGGTGGTCCCATTCGGTATCGCCCGCCTGCTTCACAGCATTCAAACGCACGCCGAACTGCTGGCCTTCGCCAAAACGTCGGCCAACATCCACCGCGCCACCTGCTTGGCCAGCCGATGCATAGCTGCCGGTAAACTCGGTGATCGGCTTGTCTGTGGCCCGCTTGGGCTGCACGTTGATACCGCCGCCCACGCTGCCACGCGGCGAAATGCCGTTGATCAACTGACTGGGGCCTTTGATGATATCGACCCGATCGGCCATTTCCATGTCGATCGAGTAAGTCGGCAAGATACCGTACAGGCCATTGTAGGCCACATCACTGTTGAACAGGCTGAAACCGCGAATGGTGAATTGCTCGAAACGCCCGCCCGCCGGGTTGGTAGCGCGCACCGACGGGTCGGTGGCGATGAGTTCGCCCAAGGTCCGCGCTTGCTGGTTCTTGACCAGTTCGCTGGTGTAACTCGTGATGCTGAACGGGGTTTCCATGAAGTCGCGCGAACCCAGCAGGCCCTGCGCGCCCTGGCGTGCCACCTGGCCACCGGCGTAGGGTAGCGTTTCGCTGCCAGCCGCCCGGCCACCCACGATGCTGATCGGGGCAATTTCCAGCGCACCGCTTGCATGCGGCGCCGGCACCAAGGTGAAGGCACCCTCACCTACCGGCAGCAACTGCAGGCCGCTGCCACGCAGCAGTTGCATGAAGCCTTCTTCGACACTGTAGCTACCTGACAGGCCGCTGCTCTGCCGACCCTGAACCAGCGCAGGGTCCAGCGAAAGGCTGACACCGGCCTGGTCGGCAAAGCGGGTCAGTACGGCGCCCAGGCTCGCGGCCGGCACCTCATAGGCACGCCGCGCCGGCTCATCGGCCCAGGCGGGCGCAGACAACAACAGGCTCATGGCGAACAACGGACGCATTGCGCGCGCCAGCGGGCGCAGGCGGCAAGACATTACTGCAGACATTGAACAAGGCTCCCCTTTGTTTTCTTCTACCGGTAATGACCGGCGAGTGAAAAAAAGGGGACAGCCTCACGCACGATTTTCTCGTGCGCCCAGGCTCACCCAGTAACGCGTGCGTGTTCGCACCTGTAACGGCAGGCTGGCGGCCAGCAAGGCCAGCACCCGGTCGGTGTCGTCAAGGCGGAAGGTGCCGGTCACGCGCAGGCGCTCCAGTTCCGGGGCCCAGCGCAACACGCCAGGGCGGTATCGGCGCAGTTCATGCAGCAGTTCGCCCAAGGGGCGGTCATCCAGACGCAGCACACCTTCGCGCCAGCCCAGTCGCCATTCGTCCAGGCCTGTCACCGGGCCGAAGCCGGCCACGTGCAGGTTGGCCTGCTGCCCGGCTTGCAGCACCTGTGCCGGGCCACGCAGCGGCTGCAGGCTGGCTACACCTTCGACGATCGATACCCGGCAAGCCTGATCGATCAGCCGCAGGCATACCTCGCCGCCACCGAGTACTACCTGGCCATAGGGCACCTGCAACGTCAGGCTCAGGTTAGCGGGCACCTTGATCGCCACTTCGCCGCGCAGCAATGTCAGGCGGCGTGCCCCCAGATCGATATCCACTGCACTGTCGGTGTTCAGTTGCACGGAGGTGCCATCGCTCAATAGCACCTGCCGACGTTCGCCTACCGAGGTGTGCATGTCGGCAGTCCAGGCGTCCAGAGGCAGCTCACGGCTGACCAGCCAGGCTGTCGGCAACAGTGCGGCGATACCCAAGGCTTGCTTGAGCAGCGCGCGGCGGCCGGCGTCCGGGCGGTCAAGGGTGGCCATGGCCAGTGTGCCGGGTAACGCGGTAAAGCGCTGGCGCAACAATGATGCCTTTTGCCAGACGTCTTCATGCAGGCTGCTGCTGGCCCGCCATTGTGCCAGGCGCAGCAAGTCGGTCTCGCTAGCGTCGCCAGAGTCCAGCAGCGCCAGCCAGCGAGCGGCAGCACGCACAGCTTCGCGGGTTTCGGGGGAATGGGGGATCATTGCAATTCGGCCAGCAGGCAATGTTCGTAAGCCTGCGCCATGTAGCGTTTCACCGAGCGCTCGCAAACGCCCAGGCGCTTGCCGATTTCGGCGTAACCCACGCCTTCGAGCTGACTCCAGAGAAAGGCCTTGCGTACCGGTGCCTTCAGGCCATCGAGCAATTCGTCGAGTGCTTGCAGGGTTTCCAGCAATATCCAGCGTTTTTCTGGCGAGGGCACATGCTGCTCGGGCAAGGTGGCCAAGGCATCGAGATAAGCCTGTTCCAGGCTACGTCGCTGGTGGAAGTTGCTCAGCAGGCGCTTGCCGACTGTCAGCAGATAAGCCCTTGGCTCACGTATGTCTGCCAAGGGCTGGGCACTGGCCAGTACCCGCAGAAAAGTATCCTGGCTGAGATCGGCGGCATCCCAGGCATTGCCCAGGCGCCGGCGTAGCCAGGTTTCGAGCCAGCTGCGGTGCTCCCGGTACAGGGCAGGCAGGCTAGGGTCCGTTGGCGGCGCGGCGTCGATCATGAGGATGGCCCTGCGGCGGCGTAAATAGGATTCATTCTAATTTACGTTGCGACGCAGGGCCAAGCGGTTTGTTACCTGTCAGGCAATCGCTGCATCCACCAGCACCTGCGCTTCCTGCACCAGACGCTGCAGGTGCGCCTCGTCGATGAAGCTTTCGGCGTAAATCTTGTAGATGTCTTCAGTGCCCGATGGGCGCGCAGCGAACCAGCCATTGGCGGTCATCACCTTCAGCCCGCCAATCGCCTGGCCGTTGCCCGGCGCGTGGCTGAGGATCTGCACGATAGGCTCACCGGCCAGTTCGGTCGACTTGACCTGCTCTGGCGCCAGCTTGCTCAGCAACGCCTTCTGCCGCGCATCGGCCTTGGCTTCGACCCGGGTAGCGTATGGCTTGCCCAAGGCTTCGGTCAGATCAGCATAAGCCTGGCTCGGGTTGCGCCCGGTGCGGGCGGTCATCTCGGCAGCCAGCAAGGCCGGGATCAGCCCGTCTTTGTCGGTGGCCCAGACCGAACCATCGCGGCGCAGGAACGACGCACCGGCACTTTCTTCGCCACCAAAGCCCAGCGAGCCGTCGAACAGCCCTTGGGCAAAGAACTTGAAGCCCACCGGCACTTCGTACAGCTCACGGCCCAGACGCTGAGTAACGCGGTCGATCAGGCCGCTGGACACCACGGTTTTGCCAACGGCTGCATCGCTGCGCCATAGCGGGCGGTGGCGGTACAGGTAGTCGATGGCCACGGCCAGGTAGTTGTTCGGTTGCAGCAGGCCGTCCGGGGTGACGATGCCGTGGCGGTCGTGGTCCGGATCACAGGCGAAGGCCACGTCGAAACGCTCGCGCAGGCCGATCAGGCCCTGCATGGCGTAGGGCGAGGAAGGGTCCATGCGGATCTGGCCGTCCCAGTCGACGGTCATGAAGCGGAAGGTGGGGTCTACCTCGGTGTTCACCACTTCCAGGTCCAGCTTGTAGTGTTCGGCAATGGCCGACCAGTAGCGCACCCCTGCCCCACCCAGCGGGTCGACGCCCAGGCGCAAGTTGGCGCTGCGGATGACGTCGAAGTCGATGACGTTTTCCAGGTCCGCTACATAGCTGCTGACGTAGTCGTGACGCTGAGTGGTCGGTGCCTGCAGCGCCTGGGCATGGTCCATGCGCTTCACGCCTGCCAGGTTCGCTGCCAGCAGTTCGTTGGCCTTGGCCTCGACCCACTTGGTCACATCGCTGTCGGCCGGGCCGCCATTGGGCGGGTTGTACTTGAAGCCACCGCTTTGCGGCGGGTTGTGCGACGGGGTGATGACGATGCCGTCGGCCAGGCCCTGCTGGCGGCCACGGTTGTGACAGAGGATGGCGTGGGACACAGCCGGCGTGGGCGTGTATTCGTCGTCCTTCGACAACCTGACTTGCACGCCGTTGGCCGCCAACACTTCCAGCGCGCTGGCCGTGGCCGGGGCCGACAGGGCGTGGGTGTCGGCGCCGATGAACAGCGGGCCATCGATGCCCTTTTCCTGGCGGTACAGGCAGATGGCCTGGGTGATGGCCAGCACGTGGTATTCGTTGAAACTCAATTCAAGCGAAGTGCCCCGGTGCCCCGAGGTGCCGAAGGCCACCCGCTGAGCCGCCACGGCAGCGTCAGGGCGGCCGGTGTAATAGGCGGTGAGCAGTCGGGGAATATCGACCAGCACGCTGGCCGGAGCCGGCTTGCCTGCCAAAGGACTGAGCGTCATGCAAAAACCTCGAGTTCAACAGATGTTGGTGTTGGAACGTGCAGTGTACTGAGAGTTGCAAGGGTGTGCGATGGGTGCCAGCAAAGAACAAGCTAGAGTAGAGACCATACCCACCGTGAATGAGGCCCCATGGCTTTCCACCGCCTGACCCGAACCCACCCCCGCCTGAGCTTCGCCGCAGCGGCAGGCCTGATTGGCGCCTGGCTGATCCCTGCCGGTGACGCCGTGCAACACATCCTCGCTGGCTGGAACCTGGGCGTCTGGCTGTACCTGTTGCTGGTGCTGTGCCTGAGCTGGGGCGCCAACCCGGAAAAGGTCCGCAAGGTTGCCCGCGTCGAAGACGAAAACGCAGGCCTGGTCCTGCTCACCGTTTGCATTGCCGCCATCGCCAGCCTCGCCGCAGTCACCCTGCAACTGCTGTCCAGCCGTGGGCTGCAAGGCGCAGACCTGGCCCTGCACTACCTCTACACCGGCCTGACCGTGGCCGGTTCCTGGCTGCTGATTGGCTGCATCTTCAGCCTGCATTACGCCCGGTTATTCTACACCGGGCAGAACCATGAACCACCGCTGCGCTTCGCCGATGGCGAGCGCAACCCGGACTATTGGGACTTTCACTACTTCTCGTTCACCATCAGCGTGGCCGTGCAAACGTCTGACGTGGGCGTTGCCGGGCGGGGGTTGCGGCGGGTGGTGCTGGCGCATTCGCTGGTGGGGTTTGTGTTCAATACGGCGATTTTGGGGTTCACCATCAACATTGCTGCAGGCTTATTGGGATGAATCGACCTGGCATATTTGCCAGTAGACAACCTGCAGAGCATTTGCAAACTATAAGGCTTGGTATCTCCACAATGGACCAAGCCCCATGCAAAACTACAACTATCCAGATAGATTATTTTTTTATGGCCAGAAGCACCTCGCCACCATTACCGGAACTGCCCCAGTGCAACTTCTTCGCACCGACATGACCGTGCTGGCCGAGCGCTACGAAGCGACATCCACTACTTCAATAATCCAAAGCGATCGCGCCTCCAGTGTATTAGGCACTTCCTTAGCGCATTTAAATCGAACCTATACCCCCTATGGACTCGATCATACGGCACCAACTTTCTTGGGTTTCACCGGCCAACCAACCGACCCTGTCACTAGGTGCTATCCACTTGGCAATGGACATCGCTTTTACAATCCTGCAATGATGCGCTTTCATCAGCCAGATACGCTTTCTCCTTTCCATCGTGGAGCAACTAACAGCTATACCTATGCCTTGGGTGATCCCGTGAACCTGCATGACCCTAGCGGACAACTCCCACAATTCATCGTTACAGGTGTAACGAGGACGGTTCGATTAATCAAACGGGTTTTAAGAGAAGCCATAAACCAAGCACTTGCCCCACCTGCAATAGTCAAAGATTATTTACAACCTATTTTAAGTACGATTGTAGCAACGGCAGAAAACGCCTCACGTCAATTGTTACCTGCAGCTACACCACTGCCCCTAAGGCTAGCCGTACAAACTGGAGTTGCGGCCGGAGTAGGTGCCTCGATTGCTACAGCAGCGATTTCATATTCACAAACTGGGACGATGTTGAGTGTGTCGCCATGGGAAGCAATCGGAATCTGGTATATGGGCAGCGCCACTCCAGAGCAACAGATAGCTCTCGGGTTCCAAATCCGACAACCTCAGGTCCCTGACCACATGAACAAGTTCTTGGCTTCTTGAAACCGGCTGCATCAAGCTAATACGATGCGCACATCTACAGCTTCCTAGCTGTTCATCCTACCGCTCGTCCGAAAAAGCAATGTGCACCAGATGTCGACGACCATGGCAGATCGGGTTGGCTTAACTGCCTCAAGCCTGCGAAGAAAACGTTTGCCTTTCTAATGGTAACCAAACGCCAGCCATCACAAGGTTGTGACCCTCGTCATGAATTAGTACATTTGTCGTATTTGCAGCCGAGAATCGCGCGTGGCAGGTGCTATGTTTACCTTCCCGGCGACCGCATCGATGTGGCCACCCGTTCACCACGTCCAGGTACGGACAAGGAGGCTGGCATGAACAAAATGACGTTCCCCAACGCCTGCCAGGTGATGCGCTGGCATTTTCACCCGCTGGGCTTCGAGGCGATCATGGATGCGCCACGCAGCATGGTTGCACGGCTGTTCGACCGCGCCACCGGCGAAACGCTACTGGCCATAGCCGGTATCCCCTGCACGGCAGTCATGGCTGCCGCCGACGTTGAACGCATCATCGAAGCCGTCGAGGCGGAGATGGACGCGTTCATACCCAGCTTCACCTTGCGCGATGCCGTTTAACCCGTGGCGGTATCTTGCGGCCGCAATGCTTGCAACTTGCTCATGAACTGTTCGGCGGGCACTGGCTGGCCCAGCAGGTAGCCTTGCAGCGAATCACACCCCAGTCGGGTCAGGAAGTCTTGCTGCTTGTCGGTCTCCACCCCTTCGGCAACGATGCGCAGGCCCAGCGCCTGGCCCAAGGCGACGATGGCCGAGACAATCGCCGCATCGTCACTGTCCTGCTCCAGGTCACGCACGAAGCCACGGTCGATTTTCAGTTCGTTGGCCGGCAGGCGCTTGAGGTACATCAGGCTGGAGTAGCCGGTGCCAAAGTCATCGATGGACAGGTCCACCCCCATGTCGGACAGGCGTTGCAGCACGGTCAGGCTGGCATCGGCGTCGTGCATGGCGGTGGTTTCGGTGATTTCCAGGGTCAGGCAGTTGGCCGGCAGGCCGTTCTGTTGCAGGGCCCGGGCCACGCTCTCGACCAGCCCGGCATGGCAAAACTGGATGGCCGACAGGTTCACGGCCATGCGCCAGCCTTGGTGCCCTTGATCCAGCCACTGGCGCATCTGCCGGCAAGCTTCGTCCAGCACCCACTCGCCGATCGGGATGATCAGGCCGGTCTTCTCCGCCAGGCCGATGAAGCGGTCGGGCAGCAACAGCCCCTGCTGCGGGTGCTCCCAACGCAGCAAGGCTTCGGCACCAATAGGCTCGCACGCCTGGGCGTCGAACTTTGGCTGGTAATGCAAACGGAACTGACGGTGCTCCAACGCCTGACGCAGGTCTTGCAGCAGCTGCAATTGCTGGCGGGCGTTACTGTTCATCGACACATCAAAGAAGCTGTAGCCGTTCTTGCCGGCGCTCTTGGCGTGGTACATGGCGGCGTCGGCATTGCGCAGCAGTTCGTGCTGGTCCTGGCCGTTTCCGGGGTACAGGACGATGCCCAGGCTCGCCGACAGTTGCAGGTCGTGTTCGGCCACGCGGAATGGCCGCGACACCAGGTTGACCTGCTTGACCGCCACGTCCATGGCATCGTTCGGCTCCTGCAATTCCACCAGCAGCACGAACTCGTCACCGCCGATGCGCGCCAACGTGTCCTGGCTGTGCAAGTGGCCGCGCAGCCGCCCCGCCACGGCCTTGAGCAGCAGATCGCCAATGTGGTGACCAAAGGCATCGTTGACCGGTTTGAAACCGTCCAGGTCGATGAACATCAGGGCAAAACAGCCGCCCTGCTCCGCCACCTTGGCGATAGCCTGCTCGATACGGTCGGCCAGCAAGGTACGGTTGGGCAGGTCGGTGAGCGTGTCGTGCAGCGCCAGTTGGGTAAGTTCCTGGTTGGCCAGGGTCAGCGAACGGGCCAGTTCGGCGGTGCGTGCTTCAAGGCGAGCGTCCAGCACCGAGGTGAGCAAGGCCACGGCCAACACCGCCAAGGTAGTGATCAACACCAGGTAAACCAGGCTGTCGCCCTGCAACCCGCCTGCCAGTGCACCGCAGAAACTGCCTTCGGGGAAGTTCGCCGCCGCCATGCCGGTGTAATGCATGCCGACGATGGCAAACCCCATCACCACTGCCGCCAGCCCGCGGATCTCCCGCACGTAGGGGGTGTGTTTGCGCAGACGGAAGGCGATCCACAACGCCGCCGCAGACGCACCCACGGCAATCAGCAGCGAGGCGCCAAATAGCGTCGGGTCATAGTCGATGCCCGGCAGCATGCGCAGCGCGGCCATGCCGGTGTAGTGCATGCAGGCGATGCCGGCACCCATGATAAGCGCGCCGAAGGCCAGTTGCAGGCACGGGAGGCTCGGCTGGCTCACCAGCCACAGGGCAAAGCCCGAGGACAGCACGGCGGTCAGCAGCGAGAACGCGGTAAGCGCCAGGTCATAACCCAGGTCGACAGGCAGGCTGAAGGCGAGCATACCGATAAAGTGCATCGACCACACGCCGATGCCCATGGCCAACGCGCCGCCCCCCATCCACAAGTAGGCAGCCCGGCCCTTGGCCGTGGCGATGCGGCCGGTCAGGTCAAGGGCGGTATAAGACGCCAAAATCGCCACGCACAGCGAAATCAGCACCAGCGAAGAGGAGTAGCTACCGGTCAGCATTGGGAGTTCCAGCGACGGGACAGGGGGCCCGGCAAAAGCTGACGATTGTACTCAAGCTTAAGCGAAACGCACGGGGTTTTTGCGAATGGGAATGGATCCAATAGTTCGGCCCAACATTCTCCCTGTGGGAGCGGGTTCACCCGCAAACACCGCCGAAGCCGGTGCCATAAAACGCGCTGGCTTCTTCGCGGGTAAACCCGCTCCCACTGGATGTTTGCAAGTTTGCAGAAACCGATCAATCCTGCTCGGCAAATGCCTTTTCGGCGTCCCAGCCGCCTCCCAGCGCAGCCACCAGCTGCACACTGGCCACCAGGCGCCCTTGCAGCAGGTTCAACACACTGCGCTCGTTGCTCAACGCCGTAGTCTGCACGTTCACCACATCCAGGTAGCCGATCAACCCTGCGCGGTACTGGTTCTCGGTCAGGCGCAGCGACTCGCGGGCGGCATCCAGCGCTTCCTGGCGCACCACCGCCTCATCGCCGTACACCTTCAACTGCACCAGCAGGTTTTCCACTTCCTTGAAGCCGTCGAGCACGGTCTGGCGGTATTGCGCCACGGTCTGGTCATACGCGGCCACCGTGCGGTCCACCTCGGCGCTGCGCTTGCCGGCGTCGAACAGGGTCAGCGCCAGTTGCGGGCCTACCGACCAGTAGCGGTTGGGCAGCTCGATCCAGTTGCTGAAGCTGCTGCTGGAATAGCCGCCGCTCATGCTCAGGCTGAGGTCCGGGAAATACGCCGCCCGCGACACGCCGATGTTGGCATTGGCGGCCATCACGTTACGCTCGGCGGCAGCGATATCCGGGCGCCGTTCCAGCAACTGCGAAGGCAGCGAAACCGGGATTTGCGGCAGCGCGGGAATGTCCTTGCTGTCGGCCAGCGCAAAGTCGGCCGGGGTTTTGCCCAGCAGCACGGCAATGGCATTTTCGAACTGCGCGCGCTGCCAGATCAGGTCGATCAGGTCAGCCTGGGTGCTCTTGAGCTGGGTACGAGCTTGCGCCACGGCATCTGGCCCGGCGACGCCGGCGCGATACTGGTTTTCGTTCATCCGCAACGAGCGCTCGTAGGCCGCCACAGTGGCTTCCAGCAGGCGCTTTTGCTCGTCTATCACCCGCAGTTGCAGGTAGTTCTGCACCAGCTCCGATTGCTGGCTCAAACGAATCGAGGCGAGGTCGGCGAAGCTGGCTTCGGCACTGGCCTCGTTGGCATTCATGGTTTCGCGCAGCTTGCCCCACAGGTCGATTTCCCAGCTCACGCCCAACTGCGCGTTGTAGGTGTTGCGAATACCGCTGCTGTTGTTGGACAAGCTCGAACTGGAACTGCCGGTGCCCTGGGCCGAGCGGTTCTTGCTGGCGTTCAGGTCCAGGCTGGGGAACAACGCCGCGCGGCTGCTGCGCACCAGCGCTTGGGCCTGGCGGTACTGGGCTTCGGACTGCGCTACGGTCTGGTTGCTGCGGTTCAGTTCCTCAACCAGCGCATTGAGCCCGGCATCGCCGTAGATTTCCCACCAGGCGCCGCGGGCGATGGCGTCGGATGGCGCGGCCTGGGTCCAGCCTTCGGCGTGCTTGAACTGCGCCGCCGAGCTGTTCAGTTCGGGGCGATGGTAGTCCGGGCTCAAGGTACAGGCACTGAGCAGGGCTACGCACAACCCGGCGCCGAGCAGGCGCGAGCCACGCCCACGGGTCAGCGTTTGCAGGGCACGATGAAGTGGGGTCTGGGCAAAAGTCATAGCGGGTTTTCCAGGGCGGCGTCGGTGCGCACGCCGCGCCAACGGTTGAAACGGTGGCGCAGGCGGTCCAGGTACAGGTAGACCACCGGCGTCGTGTAAAGGGTGAGGATCTGGCTGAACACCAGGCCACCAATGATGGTCAGGCCCAGCGGCTGGCGCATTTCCGCGCCCTCGGCGTGGCTCAGCAGCAGCGGCAAGGCGCCAAGGATGGCCGCCAGGGTGGTCATCAGGATCGGCCGCAGGCGCAGCAGACAGGCCCGGCGAATCGACTCCTCGGGTGACAGCCCCTGGTGGCGCTCCAGCTGCAAGGCCAGGTCGATCATCAGGATGGCGTTTTTCTTCACCACGCCAATCAGCAGGAACAGCCCCAGCAGCGAGATCAGGCTGAACTCGCCCCCCGTGACGTACAACGCGAGCAAGGCCCCGACACCGGCTGAGGGCAGTGTCGAAAGAATGGTCAGCGGGTGAATGTAGCTTTCGTACAGGATGCCCAGCACCAGGTACACCAGCACCAGCGCACCGAGGATCATGAACGGCTGGCCTTCCTGGGTCTTGGCAAAGGCATCGGCAGTGCCCCCCAGCTTGGCGATCACTTCCTCAGGCAAGCCCAACTTGGCCACCGCGCGCTCCAGCGCAGCCATGGCCTGATCAGGGCTGTAGCCTTCCGCGACGTCGAAGGCAATGTCTTCGGAGGCGAACTGGCCTTCGTGGCTGACGCGGTCGTTGGCCAGGCTGTTCTCGTAGTGGGCGATGGTGGACAGCGGCACACGGGCGCCGTCGGCGGTGATCACCTGCACTTGCTCCAGGGTACTTGGGTCCCAGGCGTATTTCGGGTTGATTTCCAGCACCACCTGGTATTGGTTGAGACTGTCGTAGATGGTAGAGATCTGCCGCTGGCTGTAGGCGTTGTTCAACACCGTGGTAACCATGTCCATGTCGATGCCCAGGCGCTTGGCCTGGTCGCGGTCGACCACCAGGGTCACCTGCTGGGTGCCGGCACCGTCACGCGCATCGATAGCGGTGAGCTCCGGCAGTGCACGCACGGCTGCGACCACTTTCGGGAACCACTCACGCAGCGCTGCCAGGTCGCCACTCTGCAGGGTATACAGGTACTGCGACGAGTTCTGGTCACGGCCACCGCCGCCCAGTTGCAGGTCCTGGTCGGCCATCAGGAACAGGCGCCCGCCAGGCACTTTGGGCATTTCCTTGCGCAGGCGCTCGATCACCTTCTGCGCATCGATCTTGCGCTCGCTGATCGGTTTCAGGCGCACCAGCACCATGGCGTTGTTGGTACCGCTATTGCCACCGATGAAACCTGCAACGCTCTGCACTGCCGGGTCAGCGAGCAAAGCACGGCGGTAAATTTCCATCTTCGGCTGCATCACGGTGAACGACAGCCCGTCGTCACCACGGATGAAGCCCATCAGCTGGCCGGTGTCCTGCTGCGGCATCAACGTCTTGGGCACCACTACATACAGCGCGATGTTGATGCCGATGGTGGCCAACAGGCTGAGCAGGGTCAGGCGCTTGTGGCGCAGGGCCCAGCCCAGGCTGCGGTCGTAGACGTTAACCATGCGCTGGTGCAGTTTGTCGCTCCAGCGTTGCAGGCGTGTCTGCTCGGCCTGATGCGGTTTGAGCCAGCGGGCGCAGAGCATGGGCGTCAGGGTCAGCGATACCACCAGCGACACGATGATCGCCGTCGCCAGGGTGATGGAAAACTCCTGGAACAGGTTGCGCACAATGCCGCCCATGAACAGGATGGAGACGAACACCGCCACCAGCGACACGTTCATCGACAGCAAGGTGAAGCCTACTTCCTTGGCGCCGAGGAAGGCCGCCCTCATCGGCGGCTGGCCGTCCTCGATGTGCCGCGAGATGTTTTCCAGCACCACGATGGCATCGTCCACCACCAGGCCGGTGGCCAGAATCAGCGCCATCAGCGACAGGTTGTTCAGCGAGAAACCGCACAGGTACATGACCGCGAACGTGCCCACCAGCGACACCGGCACGGCCAGGCTGGGGATCAGCGAGGCGCGCAGGCTGCCGAGGAACAGGTACACCACCAGGATCACCAGCACCACCGCAATCAGCAGGGTGTGCTCGGCCTCTTTCAGGGTGGCCTTGATCACGGGCGAGCGGTCCATGGCCACGTTCAGTTGCACGCTGGCTGGCAACAACGACTGCAGGGCCGGCAGCTGTGCCTTGATCTGGTCAACCGTTTCGATGATGTTGGCGCCGGCCTGGCGGTTGACCACCAGCAGCACGGCCGCCTGGTCATTGAAGAAGCCGCTGTTGTAACGGTTCTCGACGCCGTCGGTGATGGTCGCCACGTCGGACAGGCGCAGGATGGTACCGTTTTGCTGGCGGATCACCACCGGCTCGTAGTCCTTGGCCGTTTCCAGCTGGTCGTTGGCGCGCACCTGCCAGTTGCGCTCAGCGTCCTCGACAAAGCCCATGGGGCGACGCTGGTTGGCGTTGGACACCGCCGTGCGCACTTCGTCCAGCGACAGGTTGTACTGGTTGAGCAGTTGCGGCTCGACGGCGATGCGCACCGCCGGCAGCGAGCTGCCGCCGATCTGCACCTCCCCTACCCCCGACACCTGGGCCAGGCTCTGCGCCAGGATGGTGTCGGCCAAGTCGTACAACTGGCCTTTCTGCAGCACATCCGAGGTCAGCGACAACACCATGATCGGCGCCTGGGACGGGTTGATCTTCTTGTAGGTGGGCATGCTGCGCATGCCGCTGGGCAGCAGGTTGCGGGTAGCGTTGATCGCCGCCTGCACCTCGCGCGCCGCACCGTCGATGTCCCGGCCCATCTCGAAACCGATGATCACCCGGGTCGAGCCCTGGTTGGAGCTACTGGTCAGCGTGGTGACGCCGGCGATGCTGCCCAGCTTACGCTCCAGTGGCGTGGCCACGGTAGACGCCATGACCTCAGGGCTGGCCCCGGACAGGTTGGCCGACACCACGATCACCGGGAAGTCCATTTCCGGCAGCGGCGCAACTGGCAGCAGCTTGAAGCTGACGCCGCCCAGCAGCATGATCGCCAGGCTCAACAGCATGGTCGCCACCGGGCGACGGATGAAAGGACCGGACAGGTTCATGCCTCGGCCTGCTTCGCGTCAGTGGCCGGGCGCCAGCGGCGGGCCAGGCGGTCGAAGTAGAGGTAGATGACCGGGGTGGTGAACAGCGTCAGCACCTGGCTGACCAGCAACCCGCCCACCATCACCAGGCCCAGAGGCTGGCGCAGCTCCGCGCCGGAACCGGTGGCGAGCATCAGCGGCACAGCACCGAACAGCGCGGCCAGGGTGGTCATCAGGATCGGCCGGAAGCGCAGCAGCGCCGCCTGGTAGATGGCATCGCGCGGGCTCATGCCTTGGTGGCGCTCGGCCTCCAGGGCGAAGTCGATCATCATGATCGCGTTCTTCTTCACGATACCGATCAGCAGGATGATACCGATGATGGCGATCATGCCCAGGTCGTTGCCGCTGATGAGCAGCGCCAGCAAAGCGCCCACTGCTGCCGACGGCAAGGTCGAGAGGATGGTCACAGGGTGAATGTAGCTTTCGTACAGCACGCCCAGCACGATGTACATCGTCACTACCGCCGCCAGGATCAGCAGCAAGGTGCTCGACAGCGATGCCTGGAAGGCCTGCGCCGCACCCTGGAAGCGGGTTTGCACACCCAACGGCATGCCGATGTCCTTCTGCACCTGCTCGATCACCTGCACGGCTTCACCCAGCGATGCGCCGTGGGCTAGGTTGAACGACAGGGTCACCGCCGGGAACTGGCCGATGTGGGCAATGGCCAACTGGGCCTGGCGCTGCTCGATACGCGCCAGCGCCGACAGGCGCACCTGGCCGCCATCGGTGGCCTTGACGTGAATCGACTCCAGCGCTTGCGGGCCGATAACTGCCGCGTCCTGCGACTGCAGTACCACACGGTACTGGCTGGCCTGGGTGTAGATGGTGGAGATCTGCCGTTGGCCAAAGGCGTCATACAGGGCATTGGTGATCTGCGACACCGTGATGCCCAGGCGGCCGGCCATGTCACGGTCAATCACCAGGTAGACCTGCAAGCCCTTGTCCTGCAGGTCGCTGGCCACGTCGGTCAGTTCGGGGCGTTGCTGCAGCGCCTGTACCAGCTTGCTGCTCCATTGCGCCAACAGGTCGGCGTCGGGCGACGACAGGCTGAACTGGTACTGGGTGCGGCTGACACGGTCTTCGATACTCAGGTCCTGCACCGGCTGCATGAACAGGCGGATGCCCACCAGCCGGTCGAGTTGCGGCTGCAGACGGCGGATGACCTCGCTGGCGGTGACATCCCGTTCGCCATGGGGCTTGAGGTTGATCAGCACGCGGCCACTGTTGAGCGTAGCGTTGTCGCCGTCGACACCGATGTAGGACGACAGGCTTTGCACCGCCGGGTCCTGCAGGATCACCTTGCTCAGGGCCTGCTGGCGTTCGCTCATGGCGGCAAACGAGGTGGATTGCGGCGCTTCGGAGATACCCTGGATCACCCCGGTGTCCTGCACCGGGAAGAAGCCCTTGGGCACCACCATGTACAGGAACACAGTCAGCGCCAGGCTGGCCACGGCGACCAGCAGTGTCAACGGCTGGTGCTTCAGCACCCATTGCAGGGCACTGCCATAGTGCTTGATCAGCCAGTCGATCCAGGCACCACTGGCACGGTAGAAGCGCCCCTGCTCTTCTTCCTTGGGCTCGCGCTTGAGCAGCCGGGCGCACATCATCGGCGTCAGGGTCAGCGACACCACCAGGGAAATCAGGATGGCCACCGCCAGGGTAATGGCGAACTCGCGGAACAGCCGGCCGACGACATCGGCCATGAACAGCAGCGGGATCAGTACCGCGATCAGCGAGAAGGTCAGGGAAATCAGGGTGAAGCCGATTTGCCGGGCGCCCTTGAGCGCTGCCTGCATGGGCGTCTCGCCCTCTTCGATATGCCGTGAGATGTTTTCCAGCATCACGATGGCATCATCGACCACAAAGCCCGTGGCGATGGTCAGGGCCATCAGCGTCAGGTTGTTGACCGAGAAGCCGGCCAGGTACATGACGCCGAAGGTGCCGATCAGCGACAAAGGCACGGCAATCGAAGGGATAATGGTGGCACTGAAGCGGCGCAGGAAGAGGAAGGTGACCATCACCACCAGGGCGATGGCGATCAGCAGTTCGTGCTGTACGTCCTTCACCGCAGCGCGGATGGTCTGGGTGCGGTCGGTGAGCACCGACACATCCAGACCGGCCGGCAGGTTGTCGGTGATCGACGGCAACAGTTCCTTGATGCGGTCGACCACTTCGATCACGTTGGCGCCCGGCTGACGCTGGATGTTCAGCAGCACCGCATGGTTTTCGTTGGCCCAGGCGGCCAGGCGCTCGTTCTCCGCGCCGTCGACGATTTCGGCCACGTCTTTCAGGCGCAGCGGCGCACCGTTGTTGTAGGCCAGGATCAGGTTGGCGTATTGCTCGGGGGAACGTAGCTGGTCGTTGGCATCGAGCATCGACACCCGGGTCGGGCCGTCGAAGTTGCCCTTGGGCTGGTTGACGTTGGACGCGCCAATCAGCGTGCGCACGTCATCCAGGTTCAGGCCGTTGGCGGCCAAGGCATCGACGTTGACCTTGATGCGCACTGCCTGGCGCTGGCCGCCGGCAATGCTGACCATGCCCACGCCACTGATCTGCGCGAGCTTTTGCGCCACGCGGGTGTCGACCAGGTCGTTGAGCTTGGGCAGCGGCATGGTTTTGCTGGAAATGGCCAGGGTCAACACCGGGGTGTCGGCCGGGTTGACCTTGTTGTACACCGGTGGTGCTGGCAGGTCGCTGGGCAGCAGGTTGCTGGCGGCGTTGATCGCGGCCTGCACCTGTTGCTCGGCAACGTCCATGTTCATGTCGAGGTTGAAGCGCAAGGTCAGCACCGACGCGCCGCCGGAGCTGGTCGAAGCCATTTGCTCAAGGCCAGGCATCTGCCCGAACTGGCGCTCCAGCGGTGCGGTGACTGCACTGGTCATGACCTGCGGGCTGGCGCCGGGGTAAAGGGTCATGACGCGGATGGTCGGGTAATCCACCTGCGGCAAGGCGGAAACCGGCAGCAGCTTGTAGGCGATCAGGCCGGCCAGAACGATGGCCAGCATGCTCAGCGTGGTGGCGACCGGCCGCAGAATGAACAGACGCGAGAAGTTCATGCGCCCGCCTTGCCTGCTGCTTTGCCCGGTTGTGCTTCACCGGTTTGCGCCGAGTCTTTGGCCTCTTGCCCTTGCAGGTGCTGGCCCGGGGTGGTCGGCACTTGTGAGCTGTCTTCGACCACTTCGACCTTGGTGCCTTCGCGCAGGCGGTCGGTACCTTCCAACACCAGCCGGTCACCGGCCTTCAGGCCGTCGAGAATGACGCTGTTCTCGCCATCGCTGGCGCCCACTTTGAGCTTGCGCACGTTAACCGTGTTCTCGGCATTGACCACGTAGGCGAAGCTACCGTCGTTGCCGAACTGGATGGCCGCCGCCGGGGCCATGACCACCTGCTTGAGGGTATCGGCCAGCAAGCGCACGTTGACGAACTGGTTGGGGAACAGGGCCAGGTTCTTGTTCTCGAAGCGGCCTTTGAATTTGAGGGTGCCAGTGGTGGTGTCGATCTGGTTGTCGATACTGCCCAGCACGCCGGTAGATTGCAGTTTGCTGTCATTGCGGTCCCAGGCCTCGACCGGCAGGCTGGCGCCGCTGCGATAGCGCTCCAGCACGGTGTTCAGCTCGGTTTCCGGCAGGGTGAAGGCGACGTTGATCGGCTCGGTCTGGGTGATGACTACCAGTGCGGTGGTGTCGTTGGCCGCCACCAGGTTGCCCAGGTCAAGCTGACGCAGGCCGACTCGGCCGCTGATCGGCGCACGGATCTGGGTGAAGTCGAGGTTCAGGCGGGCATCGTTGACCTGGGCCTGGTTGGTCTTGACCAGCCCCTGGAATTGCGCCACCTGTGCTTCGGCGGTGTCGAGCGTTTGCTTGGCAATGCTGTCTTCGGCGTACAGGCCTTTGTAACGGGCCAGGTCGACCTGGGCGTTCTTCAACTGTGCCTGGTTTTGCGCCAAGGTGCCTTCGGCTTGCTGCAGGGCGATGCGGTACGAGCGCGGGTCGATTTCGGCAAGCAAGTCGCCGGCCTTGACCTGCTGACCTTCCTTGAAGTGGATTTTCACCAGTTCGCCAGCCACGCGGCTGCGTACGTTGACGGTGTTGGTCGCGGTGACCGTGCCCAGGGCCTTGTAGTACAGCGGGAAATCACCCACCCGCACCGGCTCGACGCGCACGGGTACAGCTTCGCTGGAGCCGCCAAAGCCCGGGCGACCGCCCATCATGCCCATGCCCTTGCCGCCGCGCCCGCCGCCACTGGCTTCTTTATGCGCAGGCGTTGCTGCAGGCCACAGCCACCAGGCCAGTGCAGCCACCAGCAGCAGGATCAGCAGGCCGACGAGCCAACGACGGGGGGAACGGGAATTGAACGCTTGCATGGGTTGAACGAACCTTGTTCGGAATGGCGACTTGGGGAGGGTGAACGATAAGCAATGGCATCGTTTAAGCAAAGGCCCTTTACCAGAGGTTTACCTTAGGCTGACGTTGCCAAGACGCGGAATTTTAAATGAAAACGGCCCGGAGAGCGTTCCGGGCCGTTACAGGGTGTTGCCTGGAGCGGTGGCGGGCTGAAAGGTTTCTTTTTCTGTGCCCGCGAAGAGGCCGGTACAGGCAATAAATGCCCGCCCTGCCCCACGCAGTCCTTACTTCAGTACAGCCAGGGCTGCATCGTAGTTCGGCTCGTCAGCAATTTCGCCAACCAGCTCGCTGTGCAGCACCTTGTCGTTCTCGTCCAGCACCACCACGGCGCGGGCAGCCAGGCCGGCCAGCGGGCCGTCGGCGATGGCGACGCCGTAGTTTTCAAGGAACTCGCGGCCACGCAGGGTCGACAGGTTCTTCACGTTGTCCAAGCCTTCAGCACCGCAGAAGCGGGCCTGGGCGAACGGCAGGTCGGCGGAGATGCACAGCACGACAGTGTTGGCGACATCGTTGGCCTGGGCGTTGAACTTGCGCACGGAGGTAGCGCAGGTTGGGGTGTCGACGCTCGGGAAAATGTTCAGCACTTTGCGCTTGCCGGCGAAGTCTTTCAGCGACTTGTCAGCCAGGCCTTCACCGACCAGGGAGAATGCCGGAGCCTGGGCGCCGGCCTGTGGCAGGTTGCCGTTGACCTGAACCGGGCCGCCTTTGAGAGTCACTTGAGCCATGACGAAATCCTTATACTGGGTTTGAAAAGGACACTGAGTTAAGCATGAAGCCGGCCGGGTGCCTATGGGTCCGGTGAAATTGTTCTATTTCCAGACACTTTTTGTGGACAAAAAAAATACCCGGTTTGCGACAGGCAACCCGGGCATTCTTTATTGCAGGAGGCGAATCAGCCCAGCAGGCCGTACACCACCGAAGTCAACGCAACCAGACCGACCACCACCACGAACACGTTGGAGGCCGCGCCGCTGTACTTGCGCATCGACGGTACACGGTGAATGGCGTACATCGGCATCAGGAACAGCAGCACCGCCAGGATCGGGCCGCCGAGCGACTCGATCATGCCGAGGATGCTCGGGTTGAGGGTGGCAACGATCCAGCACACCACCAGCATCAGCGCGGCGACCACGCGGTCCAGGGTTTTGGCACCCGGGCGCGCGCCGGTCTTGGTGATGATGCCTTTCAGGCCTTCGCTGGCACCGATGTAGTGACCCAGGAACGACTTGGCGATAGCCACGAAGGCGATCAGCGGCGCCGCGAAAGCGATGGTCGGATTGCTGAAGTGGTTGGCCAGGTACGACAGGATCGACAGGTTCTGTGCCTTGGCTTCGGCCAGCTGGGCGCTGCTCAGGGTGAGCACGCAGCTGAACACGAAGAACAGCACCATCACCACCATCAGCAGGTGGGCGCGGCGCAGGATCTGGCCGCTGCGCTCATCGGCGTGCTCGCCGTAACGGCGCTTCTGGTCCACCGCAAAGGCCGAGATGATCGGCGAGTGGTTGAACGAGAACACCATCACCGGAATGGCCAGCCACAGGGTGTGCAGGAACGCCGAGGCCGGCGGCACCTGGGTGGCGCTGTCGAGGATGCCACCGGTCCAGTGCGGCACCAGGTACAGGCCCAGCAGCGCCAGGGCGACGATGAACGGGTACACCAGCAGGCTCATGACCTTGACCGTGGCCTGCTCGCCGCAACGCACGATGGCCAGCAGGCCGAGGATCAGCACGAACGACAGGATGGCCCGTGGTGGCGGCGCCATGTGCAACTGGTGCTCCATGAAGCTGGACACGGTGTTGGTCAGCGCCACGCTATAAATAAGCAGGATGGGGAAAATCGCGAAGAAATACAGCACGGTGATCGAGGCACCGGCGGTGCTGCCGAAATGCTCTTTGACCACCTCGGTGATGTCGCCACCGTTGCGCCCGGAAAGGACGAAACGGGTCAGGCCACGGTGGGCAAAGTACGTCATCGGGAAAGCCAGTATGGCCAGGATCAGCAGCGGCCAGAAACCGCCAAGGCCGGCGTTGATCGGCAGGAACAAGGTTCCGGCGCCAATGGCTGTGCCAAACAGGCCCAGCATCCAGGTAGTGTCGTGACGCGCCCAGCTGCCAAGGGTGGCGGGGGTCGATTCTGCAAAGCGTTGTTCAACGCTTGGGGCCTGCTCATTCATTCCGGGTGAAGCTCCACTCGCAAGACTGCAACAGGCTGAGAATGGCGAAATAGTGCCTTCGCCCAACTCAACCGGAAAAGAGGGGCGCGATTGTGCACGGAAAGGTTGCACTTGCGAAGCCCCTTTCCGAGGGGCGGTTGCACTTGTCTTTACAAGCGGGTTGTGCCGACAGGAAATGCAAGGGGCCGCGCAGGCCCCTTGGTGGTGTTACTTCTGAACAGCAGCGAACGCTTCGGCAACCCGTTGCAGGTTGGCCGGGCGCAGGCCGGACATGCACACGCGGCCGCTGTCGATCAGGTATACGCCAAATTCGTCACGCAGGCGGCGCACTTGCTCCACGCTGAAGCCGGTGTAGCTGAACATGCCCCGCTGGCGCAGGAAGAACTGGAAGTCCTGGCCTGGCAGCAGCTTCGCCAGAGCATCGACCAGCGCCTGGCGCATGTCGAGGATACGCTTGCGCATCACTTCGACTTCTTCGGCCCATTGGGCATTGAGGCCGGCATCGCTCAGCACGCCAGCGACCAGCTGGGCGCCGAAGTTGGGCGGGCTGGAATAGTTGCGGCGTACGGTGGCCTTGAGCTGGCCAAGGACGCTCTGGGCAGTGGCGTCGTCGTCGCACACCACTGACAAGCCCCCTACCCGCTCGCCGTACAGCGAGAATATTTTCGAGAACGAGTTGCTGACCAGGCACGGCACACCGGCAC
Source organism: Pseudomonas sp. yb_9 (assembly GCF_043103635.1). NCBI lineage: Bacteria > Pseudomonadati > Pseudomonadota > Gammaproteobacteria > Pseudomonadales > Pseudomonadaceae > Pseudomonas > Pseudomonas sp. yb_9. The sequence goes on from NZ_JBICKA010000110.1 coordinate 28,544, forward strand.
GAGCCATTTCGCGGATGGCGTAGGCGTCTTCCACCAGGCCTTCGGCGAAGCCCTGGTAGGCGATGTCGAGGAACGGGATCAGTTGGCGTGCCTTGACCACTTCAACCACTTGTTGCCACTGGTGTTGTTCCAGGTCGGCGCCGGTGGGGTTGTGGCAGCAAGGGTGCAGCAGTACTACGCTGTTGGCCGGCAGGGTCTGCAGGGTGGCCAGCATGCCGTCGAAGTCCACGCCACGGGTGGCCTGGTCGAAGTACGGGTAGGTGTGCACCTTGAAGCCGGCGCCTTCGAAGATGGCGCGGTGGTTGTCCCAGGTCGGGTTGCTGACCCAGACTTCGGACTGCGGGAAATAGCGCTTGAGGAAGTCGGCACCGACTTTCAGGGCGCCGGAACCACCCACGGTCTGCACGGTGGCCACACGGCCGCCGGTCACAGCCGGGTGATCGGCACCGAACAGCAGTGCCTGGATCGCCTGTCGGTAGCTGGCCAGGCCTTCCATTGGCAGGTACAGGGAAGCTTCGTGGTCCTGGCCGGCGATGCGTTTTTCCACCGCATCCACAGCCGCCAGTTGCGGCACCACGCCGGCCTCATCGTAGTACAGGCCGATACTCAGGTTGACCTTGTCGGCGCGCGGGTCGGCCTTGAAGGTTTCCATCAACGAGAGGATCGGGTCGCCGGCATAGGCATCGACATGTTTGAACACAGCGTGCAGCTCCTTGGATCAGGACAGTACGAAAAGTCAGCGTTGAGCATACCCGGAGTGCGGGTTCAGGAACATCCACTATTGTGCAAGGTTGTCTATGCAACATTGCATGGCTGGGAATTTGTGCTGGATTCTTCGCGGGCAAGCCCGCGAAGAGACCGGGTTAGCCAAGCAACTCCTTCAGGCCGAGCAACTCCTGCTCGGTCACCGCCACCCCCTCCTCCTCGGCCACCTCTCGCTCGCGGTATCGCCGCTCACCCGGCATGCGGGTCAGGCCCACCGACTGCATCTGTTCCACCAATTCGCGGCTGCGCTGGGCAAACCGCTCGCCCTCGGCCTTGTGCGGGTCGATGACGATGATCAGCTGCCCCGTCCATGGCGTTTTCGCCCCGGGGTGCCCGGACCAGTCGAACTCCCAGGAAAAATGCCCGCCCGTCAGCGCCGCCGCCAGCAACTCGACCATCATCGACAGCGCCGAGCCCTTGTGCCCACCAAACGGTAGCAAGGCCCCACCCTCCAGAATCGCCAGCGGGTCGGTGGTCGGCTCGCCGTTGGCATCCACACCCATGCCTTCCGGTAGTTGCTGGCCGGCACGCGCAGCAATCTGCACGTCACCGTGGGCCATGGCGCTGGTGGCCATGTCGAAGACGATCGGGTCATGTTCGGCGCAAGGCGCAGCAAACGCAATGGGGTTGGTGCCGAACAGAGGCTTGCGGGCCCCATGCGGCACCACGCAGGTCATGCTGTTGACCACGCTCAGGGCCACCAGGCCCTCTTCGGCGAACGGCTCTACATCCGGCCACAGTGCCGCAAAGTGGTGCGAGTTGTGGATCGCCAGTACGGCAATGCCGGCATTGCGGGCCTTGGCCACCAACAATTCACGGGCAGCAGCCAGCGCGGGCTGGGCGAAACCACCAGCGGCATCGACACTGACATAGCCGGCAGCCACATCACTGACCTTCGGTGTGGCCTGCCCGTCGACCCAGCCACTGGCCAGGGTCGAAACATACCCAGGCATGCGGAATACCCCATGGCTATGCGCGCCATCACGCTGGGCACTGGCGCAGTTGTGAGCCAGCACCCCGGCCACGCGCTCGCTGCAGCCATGGCGCTGGAAAATAGCCTGCAACAGGCCCTGCAGTTCGGTAAAGGGCACACGCACGACGGTGCCGTTGGAAGGTGCGGACATCTGAAGCTCCTTGTTGGTATTGGAATGGCTACAGCGTTGCAACGACAAAAACTTTCCTGCAAGTGACAGCAATCTGTCAAATGTTGACTTGATGACAGAAAACATTCATTTTCTTTCCCAAGCCTTACCCCTGGAGCCACAGCATGAGCCAACCGATCAAGCAACGCCTGGAAAACAGCCTCGAAGGGGCCGCTGCCTCGGGCCGCAAGATCGCCACCTACATGCTTGCCAACCTGCACGAACTGCCGTTCCAAACTTCGGCCAGCATCGCCGCCAAGCTGGGCGTCAGCGAATCCAGCGTCGGGCGCTTCTGCCGCTCACTGGGTTATGCCCACCTCAAGGCGCTTAAGCAAGACCTGCAGAACGACCTGGGCGACGGCCCCTGGCTGGTGGGTGACCGCTTGCAAGATTACCGCCAGAACCAGGACGCCAGCGACAACGCCGGCAGCCTGGAGCTGGAGATCGCCGCCCTGGTGCGCGTGCACGAGTACCGCCAAAGCCCGGCCTGGCACAGCGTGGCGCAACGCCTGGCCAGCAAGCCACGGGTGTTCATCGCCGGCTTCCAGACCGAGCGCGGCGTGGCCATGTGCATGAGCCACTTGCTGCAATACCTGCGCGATGGCGTGCAACTGGTCGATATCAGCGCCGGGCACTTCGGCGACGTGTTGCTGGGCCGCGCCGAAGACAGCGCCCTGGTGGTGTTCGAAGCGCGCCGTTATTCCCGCCACGCCCTATTGCTGTGCCAGAAGGCACGCCAGGCGGGCATCGCGGTCACCCTGGTGACCGACACCTTCTGTGACTGGGCCGATGCCAACGCCGACGAGGTGTTCCGCATCCCCACCGAGTTCAATCTGTTCTGGGAATCCACCTCGACGATGCTGTCGTGGGTTCACCTGATGGTCAACGAGGTCTGCAAGAAACTCGGGCCTGATGTTGAAAAACGCTTGGAAGCGACTGCCGCTCTACATAACGAGTTCGTCGGCTACACCTCGTGGTCGGCGGGCAAACAACAATAGCAAGAGTGCAATGAGGTGCGAGATGAACAAGACCATGGCCTTGGTGGGTGCGTGTGCCCTGCTGCTGACGGGTACCGCCAGTGCCGAAACCCTGCGTTTTGCCACCGAGGGCGCCTACCCGCCCTTCAACTATGTCGATGCCGATAACAAACTGCACGGCTTCGACATCGACATCACCCACGCCCTGTGCGAACAGATGAAAGTCGAGTGCACGCTGGTGGCCCAGGACTGGGAAGGCATCATCCCCGCCCTGATGGCCCGCAAGTACGACGCTATTGTCGCCTCGATGATCGACACCGAAGAACGTCGTAAGAAAATCGCCTTCACCGACCATTACTACCGCACCCCGCTGACCGTCGCCGTCGCCAAGGACAGCAAGATCGACAGCGCCCAGACTGACTTCGTCGGCTACACCGTCGGCGCCCAGTCCTCGTCCACCCAGGCTATCTACGCCGAAGACGTGTATGGCAAGGCCGGTGCCGACGTGAAGCTGTACCCGACCATGGACGAAGCCAACGCCGACCTGGCCGCCGGGCGCCTGGACGGGGTGATTGCCGACAAATTCCCGCTGCACGAGTGGATGACCAAGAACGGTGGGGATTGCTGCAAGATCCTCGGCGACGTGGCAAACACCAAAGCCGATGCTGCCATTGCCGTGCGCAAGGACGACGAGGCCCTGCGCCAGCGCCTGAACGTTGCACTGCAACAGATCGTGGCCAACGGCACCTATCAGAAGATCGCCAGCAAGTACTTCGCTTTCGATATCTACAACTGACCTTCAAGCCCGCATTGCCTGACCGGGCCCTATCGCCAGCCAGCTCCCACAGGTTGCTCACTGACCTGAAGAACAGAGGTGTACCTGTGGGAGCCGGCTTGCCGGCGATGAGGCCGGTGAGGTCAACACAAGGTGTTTGTCATGCTCGATCAATTGTCCTTGCTGTCCTTCGCCAGTGGAGGCTGGGGCCAGGCGCTGCTGGCCGGCGCGCTGGTTACGGTTTCCCTCGCCCTGGCCTGCCTGCCCATCGGCCTGCCGCTGGGCCTGCTAGTTGCCCTGGCCGCACGCTCGCGCAAACGCCTGCCACGGGCCTGGGCCACCACGTTCTCTACCGTGTTCCGCGGCCTGCCAGAGCTGCTGACGTTGCTGATCATTTATTACGGCTGCCAGATTGCCGCGCAGAAGATCCTTGCCGCCATGGGCTACGAGGGTGAGTTCCTGATCAACACCTTCCTTGCCGCGATGATTGCCTTCAGCCTGGTGTTCGCCGCGTTCTCCAGCGAGATCTGGCTCGCAGCCTTCAAGACCCTGCCCAAAGGCCAGCTGGAAGCCTGCTCGGCACTGGGCCTGAGCAAGCGCACCGGCTTCTTCAAGGTGCTGCTGCCGCAACTGACCCGCATCGCCCTGCCCGGCTTGTCGAACAACTGGCTGTCGCTGCTCAAGGACACCTCGCTGGTGTCGACCATTTCGCTGGTCGACCTGATGCGCCAGACCAACCTTGCGGTCAGCGTGACCAAGGAGCCCATGTTCTTCTACGGCGTCGCCTGCCTAGGTTACCTGCTGTTCGCGGCACTTTCCGGGCGCGTGTTCGCCTACATCGAACGGCGCAGCAACCGCCACCTGCAAGGAGCACGCGCATGAGCTTCGAACAACTGCTGGCACTGGTGCTCGACCCCGACCTGCTGGAGCGCTACGGCCCGCGCTTTCTTGATGGCCTGCTGGTGACCGCCAAGCTGGTGGGCATTTCCTTCAGCCTGGGCGCCGTACTCGGCCTGTTGCTGGCCCTGGCACGTATGTCGCGCAGCCTGGTACTGCAGCGCATGGCCGCCAGTTACGTGTACTTCTTCCGTGGCTCGCCGCTGCTGGCCCAACTGTTCCTGCTGTATTACGGCCTGGGCTCGCTCAAAGGCTTCTGGCAGGACGTGGGTCTGTGGTGGTTCTTCCGCGAGGCGTGGTTCTGCACCTTGCTGGCATTCACCCTGAATACCGCCGCCTACCAGGCCGAGATCTTCCGCGGCAGCCTGATGGCCGTGGCCCCCGGCCAGCATGAGGCAGCCCGGGCGCTGAACCTGAAACGCTCGACCACCTTCTTCAAGGTGATCCTGCCGCAGTCGCTGCTGGTGGCCATCGGCCCGCTGGGCAACGAACTGATCCTGATGATCAAGGCCAGCGCGATTGCCTCGCTGGTGACCATCTATGACCTGATGGGCGTGACCAAACTGGCCTTCTCGCGCAGTTTCGACTTCCAGATCTACCTGTGGGCCGCTGTGCTCTACCTGGTGATCGTCGAACTGGTGCGGCGCCTGCTGAAACACCTGGAAGCCCGCCTGGGCCGCCACCTGAACTGACCGAAGGATACGTTCCATGCATTGCCAGACCCTTGTCCTCGGCGCCGGCATCGTCGGCGTCAGCACCGCGCTGCACCTGCAGGCCCGCGGGCGCCAGGTGATCCTGATCGACCGCGACGAACCGGGCAGCGGCACCAGCCACGGCAACGCCGGGCTGATTGAGCGCTCCAGCGTCATCCCCTATGCTTTTCCCCGGCAACTAGGCGCATTGCTGCGCTACGGCCTGAACCGCCAGCCCGATGTGCGCTACAGCCTGGCGCACCTGCCCAAGGCCGCGCCGTGGCTGTGGCGCTACTGGCGTCAGTCAGCCCCTGGTCGGCTGGCCGGTGCCGCCGCTGACATGCTGCCGCTGGTGCAGCGCTGCGTCGAAGAACACGACGTGCTCATCGCTGCTGCCGGCCTTGAAGGGCTGGTGCAGGCCAAAGGCTGGATCGAAGTGTTCCGCGACCCGGCCCTGTTCGAGCAGGCCAAGGCCGACGCCAAGGGCCTGAGCCGCTATGGCCTGCAATTTGAAATCCTTGAATGCGGGCAACTGCAGGCCCGCGAGCACCAGCTGGACGCCACCGTGGTCGGCGGCATTCACTGGCTCGACCCGAAGACCGTGAACAACCCCGGCGCCCTCACCCGTGGCTACGCGACGCTGTTCCAGCAACGCGGCGGGCAGTTCCTGCATGGTGATGCACGCAGCCTGCGCCAGGCCAACGGCCAATGGCGGGTCGAGAGCCGCCGCGGCCCGATTACCGCCGACGAAGTGGTGGCCTGCCTCGGCCCACAGTCGGCCGACCTGTTCAGCGGCCTGGGCTACCAGATCCCGCTGGCGATCAAGCGCGGTTACCACATGCACTACAGCACCCGTGACGGCGCGCAACTGGAGCATTCCATTTGCGATACCCAAGGCGGCTACGTCCTTGCACCAATGGCGCGCGGCGTGCGCCTGACCACCGGCATCGAGTTCGACGCAGCCAGCGCGCCCGGCAACCAGATCCAGCTGGGCCGCTGCGAGGCCCTGGCGCGCAAGCTGTTCCCGGCCTTGGGCGAACGCCTCGATGACACGCCGTGGCTGGGCCGTCGCCCGTGCCTGCCCGACATGCGCCCGGTGATCGGCCCGGCACCGCACCACCCCGGGCTTTGGTTCAACTTCGGCCACGCCCACCACGGCCTCACCCTGGGCCCGGTCAGCGGTCGACTGGTGGCCGAGCTGATCACCGGCGAACACCCCTTCACCGACCCCGCGCCCTACAGCGCGACCCGTTTCGACTGAACCCACGCGGGAGAAAAACAACATGACCGCACCACTGAGCCTTGCCAGCCTTGCCCCCGAGCCCGACCCACGCCAGGTGCTGATCCGCATCGAAGGCCTGAACAAGCACTACGGTGCGTACCACGTGCTGCACGACATCGACCTGCAGGTGCGCGAAGGCGAACGCATCGTGCTGTGCGGGCCGTCCGGCTCGGGCAAATCGACGCTGATCCGCTGCATCAACCGCCTGGAGGTGGCCCAGCAGGGCAGCATCAAGGTCGACGGCATCGACCTCGCCGCCACCACCCGTGAAGCGGCGCAGGTGCGCAGCGATATCGGCATGGTGTTCCAGCATTTCAACCTGTTCCCGCACATGAGCGTACTGGACAACTGCCTGCTGGCCCCTACCAGCGTGCGCGGGCTGTCGCGCAAGGACGCCGAGGAACGGGCGCGCATGTACCTGAAGAAGGTGGGTATCGAAAGCCACGCGCACAAGTACCCCAGCCAATTGTCCGGTGGGCAGCAGCAGCGCGTGGCAATCGCCCGGGCGCTGTGCATGAAGCCGAGGATCATGCTGTTTGACGAGCCAACCTCCGCACTGGATCCGGAAATGGTCGCCGAAGTGCTGGATGTGCTGGTGCAACTGGCCGGCACCGGCATGACCATGCTGTGCGTCACTCATGAAATGGGCTTTGCCCGGCAAGTGGCCGAGCGGGTGCTGTTCCTTGAGGGTGGGCATATCATCGAGGACAGCCCGCCGCAGGTGTTCTTCAACCAGCCGCGCACCGACCGGGCCAAGGCGTTTCTGGCGCAGATACTGCACTGAAATCTGCTCTGACCTCTTCGCGGGCGTGCCTGCGAAGAGGCCGGCACAAGCAACACTTTATTGCACCGCTGCAAAGACCCGACTGCATCGTTAAATATTATTGACCGACACCCCCGCCAAACCCACGCCGCTCCAGGCCCGCATCGGTTTCAGCCCCCAAAAACCGGTGCATTCCCCGCGTTAAAGCCCTCTTTAGTCGTTTGACATATCGAACGGCTCTGGCAAGCTATCTACATGCCCCGACCGGAATCGTCGCCTCTGACGAGCCGGCAGTGCTCGGGGCTACAGGCTGCACCCAAGGCTTCGCGCCGTGCACCTGCACAACAACGACAGGCTGAACCTGTCCCAAGGTGACATATGTCCAACAGCAACATTGGCAACAAGCAACCTTCCCTGCGCAAACCCGTCGTCCTGATGACCATGGGCAGCCAAGAGCGCAAAGGCCATGACTATCAGGTCATGACCCACAAATACATCACGCCGCTGGTCGAGTTCTCTGATTGCGTTCCGGTGCTGGTGCCCACCTGCTGCGGCACTGAAGACCTCGAGACCTACCTGGACATGGCCGACGGCGTGTACCTGACCGGCGCTGGCAGCAACATCGACCCGGCCCTGTACGGCCAGGAAAACCAGACCCCAGGCAAAGGCCAGGACCAGAACCGCGACCTGTTCGACATCCCGCTGGTCAAGGCGGCGATCAAGCGTGGCCTGCCAATCTTCGGCATCTGCCGTGGCATGCAGGAAATCAACGTGGCCCTGGGCGGCGACATCTACCAGAAGGTGTACGCCGAGCCGGGCTTCAACGATCACCGGGAAAACCCGGAAGACCCGGTTGAAGTGCAATACGCTCAGGTTCATGGCGTGAAAATCCAGCCAGGCAGCTGGCTGCAAGACACCCTGGGTACCGACGAGATTCGCGTCAACTCGTTGCATGGCCAAGGCCTGCGCAAGCTTGGCGCCGGCATCGAAGCCATCGCCCACGCCGAAGATGGCCTGGTCGAGGCCATTCACGCCCCGAGCATTTCGCCGTTCCTGTTCGCCGTGCAATGGCACCCGGAGTGGCAAGCGGCGAAAAACCCTGATTCGATCAAGATCTTCCAGGCATTCGGCGATGCTTGCCGTGCCCAGGTACGCAAGGCGCAGATCAAGCGCCAGCACGCTGCCTGACCTACCGTTTCCTCTGCTTTGATCGCGGGGCGGCGCAAGGCCGCCCCCGTTTCCCCGGTCACCCTCTGCTGGTCCCAGAACACTTCCCGTGGATGCGGGCGGCGGGCTTGTGCCTGTCTCCGCGATCGTTTTTCCCCTCCCTCTCAAGAGATACGATGACTGATTGCAGATAGGCTGCCATCGGTATCTCCTGCGCCTTCAGTTGTTACTTGTACCGGCCTCTTCGCGGGCAAGCCCGCTCCCACAGGGGGCTGCGCTGGTTTCAAAGGTGGTGCTGCACCTGTGGATGCGGGCTTGTCCCGTGAACAGGTCAGGACAGGCAATAACCCTTCTTCCCTGCCCCACTGCAAAAAAATCTCGCAAAGGGACTAGTCACCGCACAAGTTGTACGATAACTTACCTCCAGCGCAGAATAACACCCTTCACCCAAGCGCCACAGGATGCCTACAACAATGACTCCACAAGAACTGAAATCCATCCTCTCCCACGGCCTGCTGTCTTTCCCGGTCACCGACTTCAACGCCCAGGGCGATTTCAACCAGGCTGGCTACATCAAACGCCTGGAATGGCTGGCCCCGTATGGCGCCAGTGCCCTGTTCGCCGCTGGCGGCACCGGTGAGTTCTTCTCCCTGGCGGCCAGCGAATACAGCCAGGTGATCAAGACCGCCGTCGACACCTGTGCCACTTCGGTACCGATCCTCGCCGGCGTGGGTGGCTCCACCCGCCAGGCCATCGAATACGCCCAGGAAGCCGAGCGCCTGGGTGCCAAGGGCCTGCTGCTGCTGCCTCACTACCTGACCGAAGCCAGCCAGGACGGCGTTGCCGCCCACGTTGAAGCGGTGTGCAAATCGGTAAAAATCGGTGTGGTGGTGTACAACCGCAACGTCTGCCGCCTGAACGCCGACCTGCTGGAAAAACTGGCCGAGCGCTGCCCGAACCTGATCGGTTACAAAGACGGCCTGGGTGATATCGAGCTGATGGTGTCGATCCGTCGCCGCCTGGGCGACCGTTTCAGCTACCTGGGTGGCCTGCCGACCGCCGAAGTGTATGCTGCTGCCTACAAGGCCCTGGGCGTACCGGTGTACTCCTCCGCCGTGTTCAACTTCGTGCCGAAGACCGCCATGGACTTCTACAACGCCATCGCCCGTGACGACCACGCCGCCGTGGCCAAGCTGATCGACGATTTCTTCCTGCCGTACCTGGACATCCGCAACCGCAAAGCCGGCTACGCCGTCAGCATCGTCAAGGCCGGCGCCAAAATTGCCGGTTACGACGCAGGCCCGGTGCGCACGCCGCTGACCGACCTGACTGCCGAAGAGTACGAAATGCTCGCTGCCCTGATGGACAAGATGGGTCCGCAATAAGCGAACCCCTGCGGCCTGCCTTTGCCGCACCCGGAGTGGGAAGCCCCACTCCGGTTACAATTCGTGAGCCCGCACAAAAATAACTAGTGGGAGTATTACCAGCATGCAAGCGACGAAGAAGACGCATGTGCGCTACCTGATCCTGTTCATGCTGTTTCTGGTGACCACGATCAACTATGCCGACCGCGCCACCATTGCAATCGCAGGCTCCAGCCTGCAGAAAGACCTCGGCATTGACGCCGTAACCCTCGGTTATATCTTCTCCGCCTTCGGATGGGCTTACGTGGCTGGCCAGATTCCTGGTGGCTGGCTGCTCGATCGTTTCGGTTCCAAGAACGTCTACGCCTTCAGCATCTTCACCTGGTCGCTGTTCACCCTGCTGCAGGGTTTTGTCGGTGGCCTGCCAGTTGCCTGGGCCGTAGTGACCCTCTTCACCCTGCGCTTCCTGGTAGGTTTCGCCGAAGCCCCATCGTTCCCGGGTAACGCGCGCATCGTCGCCGCTTGGTTCCCCACACAGGAACGGGGCACGGCTTCGGCCATCTTCAACTCGGCACAGTACTTCGCCACCGCGCTGTTCGCTCCGATCATGGGCTGGATCGTGTTCAGCTTTGGCTGGGAGCATGTGTTCGTGGTCATGGGCGCACTGGGGATCGTGTTCTCCATGGTGTGGCTGAAGACCATCCACAACCCGCGCCAACACCCCCGCATCAGCCAAAGCGAGCTTGAGCACATCGAGCAGAACGGCGGCCTGGTGGACATGGACCAGAAGCGCGGCAACGACGGCCCGAAATGGGGCTACATCAAGCAACTGCTGACCAGCCGCATGCTGCTGGGCGTGTACCTGGGCCAATACTGCATCAACGCCATCACCTATTTCTTCCTCACCTGGTTCCCGGTGTACCTGGTGCAGGAGCGCGGCATGACCATCCTCAAGGCCGGCTTCATCGCCTCGCTGCCGGCGGTTTGCGGCTTCATTGGTGGCGTGCTGGGTGGCGTAATCTCGGACTGGCTGCTGCGCCGGGGCAACTCGCTGACCTTTTCGCGCAAACTGCCGATCGTCTGTGGCCTGTTGCTGTCGACCACCATGGTGTTCTGCAACTACGTCGACGCCGAATGGATGGTGGTCGGTTTCATGACCCTGGCGTTCTTCGGCAAAGGCATCGGCGCGCTGGGCTGGGCAGTGGTGGCAGACACCTCGCCCAAGCAGATCGCCGGGCTGTCTGGCGGCCTGTTCAACACCTTCGGCAACATCGCCTCGATCACCACCCCTATCGTGATCGGCTACATCATCAGCGCCACCGGCTCGTTCAAGTGGGCGCTGGTATATGTAGGAGCCAACGCCCTGGTGGCCGTGTTCAGCTACCTGGTGATCGTCGGCCCGATCAAGCGTATCGAGCTGCGCGACGATGCCCCAAAGCCACAGGCTGAGCCTGCCGCCAACGGCGAACTGGCCAGCTCGCGCCACTGAGTGAACACGCCCGCGCCGGGTTACCCGGTGCGGGCGGATGTACAAAAAGCCTGAGAACCTGACAAGTAGGGCCCAAACATGCAGTTGATCGAACATTCCGACTCGCCCCGCTACGTCCGCCTGCACGACGACGATAACGTCGTGGTGGTTGTAAACGACGGCGGCCTGGGCGAAGGCGCCCGCTTCGCCGACGGCCTGACCCTGATCGAAGGCGTGCCGCAGAGCCACAAGGTGGCCACCGTGGCCATCACCAAGGGCGAACCCGTGCGCCGCTATGGGCAAATCATCGGCTACGCGCTGGAAGACCTGCGCCAAGGCAGCTGGGTGCAGGAAAGCCAGCTGGCCATGCCGGCCGCACCAGAGCTGGACAGCCTGCCGCGCTGTGACGCTGTCCCACAGCCTTTGCCCCCCCTTGAGGGCTTCACCTTCGAAGGCTACCGCAACGCAGACGGCACCGTCGGTACCCGCAACATCCTCGGCATCACCACCACCGTGCAATGCGTAACCGGCGTGCTGGAGCATGCGGTCAAGCGCATTCGCAGCGAACTGCTGCCCAAATACCCCAACGTCGACGACGTGGTGGCCATCACCCACAGCTACGGCTGCGGCGTGGCCATCAACGCACGCGACGCCTACATCCCGATCCGCACCGTGCGCAACCTGGCGCGCAACCCCAACCTGGGTGGCGAGGCGCTGGTCATCAGCCTGGGTTGCGAAAAACTGCAGGCCGGCCAGGTGATGCACGACAACGACCCGTCGGTAGACCTCAGCGACCCGTGGCTGTACCGCCTGCAGGACGCCAGCCTGGGCTTTGTGGAAATGATCGAACAGATCATGGAATTGGCCGAAACCCGGCTGAAGAAACTCGACCAGCGCCGACGCGAAACCGTACCCGCCAGCGAGCTGATCCTTGGCATGCAGTGCGGCGGCAGCGACGCCTTTTCGGGCATTACCGCCAACCCGGCACTGGGCTACGCGTCCGACCTGCTGGTACGCGCCGGCGCCACCGTGCTGTTCTCGGAAGTGACCGAGGTGCGCGACGCCATCTACATGCTGACCTCTCGTGCCGAAAACCAGGACGTCGCCGAAGCCCTGGTGCGCGAGATGGACTGGTACGACCGCTACTTGCAGCAAGGCGCTGCCGACCGCAGTGCCAACACCACGCCGGGCAACAAGAAAGGTGGCCTGTCCAATATCGTCGAGAAGTCGCTGGGTTCGATCGTCAAGTCCGGCAGCGGCGCCATCCAGGGCGTGCTTGGCCCTGGCGAGCGGGTAAACCGCAAAGGCCTGATCTTCTGCGCCACCCCGGCCAGCGACTTCGTGTGCGGCACCCTGCAACTGGCCGCCGGCATGAACCTGCACGTATTCACTACCGGCCGCGGCACCCCGTATGGCCTGGCCATGGCACCGGTGGTCAAGGTATGCACCCGCAGCGAACTGGCGCAGCGCTGGCCCGACCTGATCGACATCGACGCCGGGCGCATCGCCACAGGCCGTTCGACCATCGAAGAGCTGGGTTGGGAGCTGTTCCATTACTACCTGGACGTGGCCAGCGGCCGCAAGCAGACCTGGGCCGAACAGCACCGGTTGCACAACGACATCACCCTGTTCAACCCGGCACCGATTACCTGATGCCGAGGGCTCACTTGATCGTAGAACGCACCTCCTTCCCTGTGGGAGCGGGCATGCCCGCGAACACCGGCAAAGCCGGTGCCATGCACCAAGTTGCCCGCTCCCACAGGTCATGTGACAAACCGCCAGATTTACTCTCAACCTACAGGAGCACTCCATGCCTGAAATCCTCGGCCACAACTTCATCGCCGGCCAGCGTAGCGCCGTCAGCCAACAGCGCCTGCAGAGCCTGGACGCCAGCACTGGCGAGGCCCTGCCCTACAGCTTTGCCCAGGCCACTGAAACCGAAGTGGACCAGGCCGCCAAAGCCGCCGCCGCTGCCTTCGCCGAATTCCGCCAACTGGCCCCGGCGCGGCGCGCCGAATTCCTTGAAGCCATTGCTGCGGAACTGGACGAACTGGACGACGCTTTCGTCGCCATCGTCTGCCGCGAAACCGCCCTGCCCGCCGCCCGCATTCAAGGCGAGCGTGGCCGCACCAGTGGCCAGATGCGCCTGTTCGCACAGGTGCTGCGCCGGGGTGACTTCCTCGGTGCCCGTATCGACCTGGCCCTGCCCGAGCGCCAGCCGCTACCGCGCGTAGACCTGCGCCAGATGCGCATAGGCGTTGGCCCGGTCGCCGTGTTCGGCGCCAGCAACTTCCCGCTGGCCTTCTCCACCGCCGGTGGCGACACCGCCGCCGCCCTGGCTGCCGGTTGCCCGGTGGTGTTCAAGGCACACAGCGGCCACATGGCCACCGCCGACCTGGTCGGCTGTGCCATCGTGCGCGCCGCCGAACGTACCGGCATGCCCAAGGGTGTGTTCAACATGGTATTCGGTGGCGGCGTGGGCGAGTGGCTGGTCAAACACCCGGCCATCCAAGCTGTCGGCTTCACCGGTTCGCTCAAAGGTGGCGACGCCCTGTGCCGCATGGCTGCCGAGCGCCCGCAACCCATACCGGTGTTCGCCGAGATGTCCAGCATCAACCCGGTGATCGTCCTTCCGGGCGCCCTCGCCAAACGTGGCGAGGCCATCGCCCGAGAACTGGCCGGCTCCGTGTGCATGGGCGCCGGCCAGTTCTGCACCAACCCGGGCATGGTCATCGGTTTGCAATCGACTCGGTTCAGCCAGCTGCTGGCAGACCTTGGCCAGCACCTGAACGCCCAGGCCGGCCAAACCATGCTCAACGCTGGCGGCCTGCGCAGCTACGTCGGCGGCCTGGAACACCTGCACGCCCACGCGGGTATCCAGCACCTGGCTGGCCAGCCACAGGAAGGCAGCCAGGCCCGCGCCCAGCTGTTCAAGGCCGACACCAGCCTGCTGGTGAATGCCGACCCGCTGCTGCAGGAAGAAGTGTTCGGCCCAACCACCGTAGCGGTCGAAGTGCAGGACAACGACCAGCTGCGCGCCGCCCTGCTCGGCCTGCGCGGCCAGCTGACCGCAACGCTGATCGGCGAGCAGGAGGACTTCGAGGCCTTTGCCTGGCTGGTGCCGCTGCTGGAGGAGAAGGTCGGACGCATTCTGGTCAACGGTTACCCGACCGGTGTCGAAGTGTGTGATGCGATGGTCCACGGCGGGCCCTACCCGGCCACTTCGGATGCGCGCGGCACGTCGGTAGGTACCTTGGCCATCGACCGCTTCCTGCGACCGGTGTGCTACCAGAACTACCCGCAGGCGCTACTGCCTGAAGCACTGCGCGACGGCAACCCATTGGGTCTGCGCCGCCTGGTAAATGGTCAGTGGCGTGACGGGGCGATCTGAGTGATTGCCTGATGCAAGAAAGCCCCGCGCATGGCGGGGCTTTCTTTTGGCAGTGTCCGCAGGCAAGGGAAACGTCAGGCCCCTTGCGCCTCAGCCTGTTCATGCACCTGACGCAAACGCTCCCGGCTATTGCTCAGGTGCATGCGCATGGCCATCTTCGCCCCTTCGCTGTCACGCCGGGCAATGGCTTCGTAGATCGCTTCGTGCTCATGCATCAACCGGCTCATGTAATGCGCCTGGTCATCATGGGCCAATCGCGCCGAATTCAGCCGGGTACGCGGGATGATGCTGGTACCCAGGTGGTTGATGATGTCGGCGAAGTAATGGTTGCCGCTGGCCTGTGCAATGCGCAGATGAAACTGGAAGTCTGCCGACACGGCATCGTTGGCATGGGCCGCCCCGTCGTTGAGTTCGTCCAGCGCCGCGCGCATGCCTGCAAGCTCTTCATCGCTGCGCCGCTGTGCCGCCAGGCCTGCCGACTCGATCTCAAGGGCAATGCGCAATTCCAGCACTGCCAGCACTTCACGCAGGGTGACCACGGTGGCCGGGTCGATGCGAAAGCCCCCTGTGGCCGGCGCGTCCAGCACGAAGGTGCCGATGCCATGACGGGTCTCGACCTGCCCGGCGGCCTGTAGCCGCGAGATCGCCTCACGCACCACGGTGCGGCTGACGCCCTCCTCAGCCATGATCTGCGATTCGGTCGGAAGCTTGTCGCCACGCTTGAGCTGGCCACTGCGAATGCGCTCGGTCAACACCGTGACCAGTTCCTGGGCCAGACTACGCGGCTTGCGCCGGGTCCTTGCCTGTACCTGCTGCTCTGTCATTGCCCTGTGTTTCACCTTGAAAGACAGCGCTCATCATAGCGCATGCAGTTGTACGATCACATACACCCGGTGCGGTATTTATTGCGCATCCCTGTCGCCCCACCTCGGGAAAAGCTGGCCCAAAGCCAGTGCAAGCCTGTACTGTGCGCCTTTGCGCTCACTCATCCATGGAAGGAAGACCCGGCATGAAAGTCCACGACCGCCTGCTGCTCGCCAGCGGCCTGCTGATCCCCCTCTGGCTGCTGGCCGGTGTATGGCTCACTGCCCAGGCCTACCCCGGCTACGACCACCTGCAACAGGCCATGAGCCAACTCGGCGCCGTTGGCTCGCCAACCCATAGCTGGTCGCCACGGGTCAACAACTTCCCCTTGGCCGTACTGTTCGCACTGTTTGCCTGGGGCCTGGCGCGGCGCTGGCGTCACTCCAGACTTGCACTGCTGAGTGCGGGCCTGGTGTTGCTACACGGTGTCGGCAGCCTGGGCACCGGCTGGTTCCCCTGCGACCAAGGGTGCGCTCCGGCGCAGCCGTCTACCTCTCAGCAACTGCATAACCTGTCTGGCCTGCTGATGTTCCTCTCATTGACCCTGGCCAGCGCCTTGTGGGCCTGGCTGGGCAATCGCATTGCAGGCTCACCGGCTCTGTCGTTGTTCTCCCTGGCCTGCGTGGTACTCGCGATCGTTACCGTCGCCCTGATGGGCCAGGCGGTAGAAAGCGGCCAGTTGTTCGGCCTGTACCAACGCCTGAACTATGGCGTGTCGGTGATCTGGGTCGCCGGCCTGGCCTGGGCCAGCCTGCGCAAGCCTGCCACCAACCCGCTGCGCATGGCGGTGATCTGACGGCAAACTGCTGGCCCCCGGTCTTGAAAAGGGAAGGCAAACTTCCTTCCTCTTCATATGCTTAGGACAGCAACATGCGAGTACTTCTAGCATCGTTGGCCGGTTGCCTGCTGGCCACGCTCGCTTTCGGCGCCCAAGCCCGGGCGCCAAGCCAGAACGATCGCCACACCTGCACCTGGGGGGCGCAGATAGCCGCCGAAGCCCAACAGGCCAAGCTTTCCGGGGTAACGCTCTATGCCACGCGAAAGAAGCTGCAGGTACGCAAATTCCCCAAACCGTGGATGCGCATGACCGCCTTCGGTATCACCGAACAGACCTACAACAGCCGCTCGCGGCTAAAGCCGTCGGCAATCAGGCAGACTTACTATGAACAATGCGTTCAGCATGCTGTGGCAAGAAGATAATTTGTTATTTATCAGATGTTTATGTGATAAACCTTAGAATAAGTCTTGAATAACGATAGCCCGCATCACGGCCGTCAAGGGGCTCCGGCCTTGAAGCCTGATAAAGCCATTCACCCCATGGATGAACTGCGCAAGATCGACTTCAAGTTGCGGCACCGGCCGGTGTCGCCGTCGTCCAGGTGCCCTCCACCAGCAGCACGCCGCATAAAATCAGCACCACCGGACACATACAGAGCCCTCCAGAACACCCCCTACCCACAGCCACCAACGCCCCTGCAGCGCCTTGCCCATGTACGGTGCAGGCACCCTGAGAACCATGAAAATCAGCCATGCAACGCAATAATTCAATCGCTGTCGCAGCCATGTAACACAGACACTGTTGACTTACTAAGGCACCAAGATAAACTGCGCCTTATGAATATTCTTGAGAACAAGCATCACATCATGCTCGACGCACTGGCAGAGGCCCCTGCCGACGCCAGGCAAAGCGTGCGCCTGTGTTTCGAACTGCTGTCCGCGGCTGCGGCAATCAACCGCGTGTGCGCGGTGCGACTGGCTCGCCATAACCTGTCAGAGGGGCGTTTCGCCATCTTGCTGACGTTGCAAGCGGCTGGCGGACGCTTGTCGCCGCTGGAACTGGCGACGCGTCTGGCGATCACTTCGGGCACCGTCACCGGCCTACTCGACGGCCTGCAAGGCGACGGCTTCATCAAGCGCCGCAAGGATGCCCATGACCGTCGCAAACTGAGCATCAGCCTTACCCCGGCAGGTGTTGCTGTCCTGGACGCGGTATTCGCCGAACACACCGACTGGATCGGCACGATCATGCACACGCTGGACCACACACAACGGGAAGCCCTTTCCGCCACGCTACAGGCACTTTCGGCTAGCCCTGCCCTGGCATTGCCACCCGACAAGGACTGAAGCCAATACACCCGTCAAACCACATGGAGGTGGATGATGTTGCAGAATCAGAGCGTACTGGCACGAATCGGCAGGAAGCCGCGCGTGCACAGCGAGCGCGACCAGGTAAGGCGGCGCCAGGCCTGGCTTGAAGCCTGCCTGCCAGCAGCACTTTACCGGCGGCTGTTCATTCACCGCCTCTCCAACCACCCGCTAGCCATTGAAGGCTTCAGCTTTCGACCGGTGCAGAATCTGTACGAACTTGAGCAGGCCCTGCGCCTGGTCAACGACAGCTATGCCCGTCGCGGCATTGCTACCGTGTGCCGCGCCGGCATGCGCTTCTCACCCTTTCACCTGCTACCTGGCACCACCACGTTCGTGGCACTGAAAGGTGACCAGGTGGTGGGGACCGTATCTCTGATCGAAGACTCGCCGCTCGGTTTGCCGCTGGAAGACGTGCATGTCAATGAAGCTGTGTTGCAACGCCTGGACGGTGGCCGCCTGGCCGAAGTCGGCACCCTGGCGGTCTGTAGCCACTACAAAGGCAAAGGCGTGCCCCTCATGCTGTACAACGCCATGTTCCGTTGGGCCATGGACCATCGCCGGGTAAATAGCCTGCTGATCGCCGTGCACCCTCGCGCGGCCAGCTTCTACCGCAACGTGCTGTTCTTTTCGCCCATTGGCCCTGTGCAGACCTACACCAAACTCAACAATGCCCTGTCGCTACCCCTGGCGTTGAACCTGAACCAGGCACGCCAGGTTTTCGCCAAGGTCTACCAGCACCCAGGCCTTGGCTTTACCGTCGAGCAGCAGCACACCGATCTTTTCGACTTCTTCTGCGCCCGGCATTTCCCGCACATCCAGTTGCCCGTCACGCCGCCTCAAACCCACTGGAGCACTGACGAAGTGCTCACCCACATGGCACGTTGCGGCACTTCGCCGCGCCATCTGACGCCGCGGGTACGGCGGGTTCTGCAATTGGATTGAGCAGCCCGCCCCGCGCTCCACACCACACGACTTTCATGGAGGATACGTTCATGGACATGGGATTGCTGCGCGCGATCTACAGGGAAATTACCCTCAAGCACCCGCTGGTGCGCACGCCTGAGCCTGATCTGGTAATGGCCGACGACGCCTGTGTCTCGGCTTACGCCGACAGTGCAGGCCAAGGCCAGGCGCTGTCCGGTACGTACCTGTACCACTGCGCCCAGATGTGTGCACTGATCAAACCCGGCGATGTCGTGCTGGACATCGGTTGTGGCCCGGCCAGCCTGTTGCTGCAACTGGCCCGCCTGAACCCGAGAGCCGAATTCATCGGCACCGACCTGTCAGCCACCATGCTAGAAGTGGGGCAGGCCTCGATTCGCCAGCAAGGCATCGACAACGTCGAACTGCGCGAGGAAGACATGACTCGCCTGGCCGGTATCGCCGACCGTAGCGTTGACGTGGTGATCTCTTCGATGGCGCTGCATCACCTGGCCGACCTTGCTCAGCTGGAAGCCACGTTTCGCAACATCGCACGCGTGCTCCGCAATGACCGGGCCATCTACCTGAACGACTTTGGCCGGCTCAAGTCGGTAGAGTCGGTGGACTATTTCGTCAGCCGCGCCAGTGATGGGGCCGACCAGGCCACACTGCTCGACTACCGCAATTCGCTGTTGGCTGCTTTCTCTCTGGAAGAATTCCAGACCCTTGCCGCCAGCTACCTGGGCCCCTGTGCCAAGGTTTACAGCACGGCGGTCAGCCCTCTGATGATGGTGATCCGCACACCCAAGCGGCGCTGTGTGGCAGCGATGAAGGGCGAATTTCGGCGACGCTACCGCGATTTGCCACGCAGCCGTCGGGCCGATGTCGACCAACTGCGGCTGTTCCTTGGCATGGGAGGCCTGGCAAGTGCGTTCTGAGCCGCAGGGGCTGCAAGCCGCCTTGGCAGCCTGGCGCGCGGTGCTGGGTGACGCCCATGTACAGAGTGACGCCAGCACGCTGCGCCAGCTGAGCCAGGACACCATGCGCTCGCCCGCCCATGCCAGTGCCAGGCTCAGGCCAGCCAACAGCGAGCAGGTAGCTGCCTGCCTGGCCATTGCACACCTGCACGGTGTCGCGGTGCATCCGGTCAGCACAGGCCACAACTGGGGCTATGGCGGCGTTGCAACGCTTCACGAGCGCTGCGTGCAACTTGACCTGTCGCGCATGGATAAGATCCTTGCCTTCGACGAGACTCTGGGCGTGGTCACCCTTGAACCAGGCGTTACCCAAGCCGCGCTGGCCGATTACCTGGCCAGTCGCAACCTGCCATTCCTTACGCCAGTCACCGGCGCAGGACCCACCTGCAGTGTGTTGGCCAACGCGCTGGAGCGCGGCTTTGGCATCACACCGTTAACGGACCACTGGCAAGCAGTCATGGGCCTTGAAGCCATTCTGCCCGATGGCCAACGCTATCGCTCGCCGATGTGGGCAACGGGCACAACCGCCTGCTTCAAATGGGGCATCGGCCCCTACCTGGACGGCCTGTTCAGCCAGAGCGGGCTGGGGGTGGTGACAAACATGTCGATCGCCTTGGTCAAGCGCCCACAGGTCGTGCAACCGTTCTATTTCTGGGTGGATTCGGCAGCACAGCTCCCGGCCGCCCTCGATGGCATCAAGCGCATTCTGGAACGTTGCGGCAGCCAGGTGGGCGGCATCAACCTGATGAACAGCACGCGTCTGCTAAGCATGGCCTACGATACCCGGCCCCTTACCCAACTGAATCAGGCCGAACGCAACGCCGCCGCGCAATCGCTGGCATTACCCGCCTGGATGGGGGTAGGTTCGATCTACTGCGAACAGGCGCAGCTGGCCTCGCTCAAGGGCATCATCCGCAGCGAACTGCGGCGGTTCTGCAGCCGTTACCTGTTCCGCAGCGAACGCCAGCTGGCGCTGGCGGAGCGTGCCTTGCGTCTGCTGCCGGGGACCTGGTCCAGGCGTTGGCAACTGACCTTGAGCAAACTGCGCATGGGCGTTGAGCTGATGGAAGGCCAGCCGAACCAGTTGGCACTGCCGCTGGCTTACGCCGCAGGTGCGCAACCGCAGCAAGGCACCTTGCTTGACCCGGCCCGGGACAACTGCGGCCTGATCTGGTACGCGCCTATCCTGCCTCTGCGCAGCCAGCAGGTAGCCACCTTCGTCTCGCACATGGAACAGGCTTGCGAAACCCATCGCATGCCCTGCCCGGTTACCCTCACCACCTTGTCGGGCCGCGCAATCGACTGCACCGTGCCGCTACTGTTCGACCGCAACGATGCCCCCGGCAGCAGCCGCGCCGAAGACTGCTACCGGCAGTTGTTCCGCACGGGTAAAGAGCAAGGCGTACTGCCCTACCGGCTTCCCCTGGCCTTCATGGGCTTGCTGAGCGAAACACAAGCGTCTGCCTGGCAACTCGGACAGCGCATCAAGGATGCGCTGGACCCAGAGCACCTGCTCGCGCCAGGGCGTTACTGCCCGTTGGCGCCAGCCCTCCACTGCCAACCTGCTGTGATGGAGCCTCAGCAATGACTGATGATCGCAAGTCCCTGATCGACCTTGGCCAACTGCCAACCCGCAACCTGGCCGAATGCCTGGCCGTGGATCAGGCGACACTGGCCAATGCCCTGGTCACCCGGTTACCTGCGGCGCTGGTCGCGCAACTGGCTGCCTGCGCTGATCAGGTTCAGACGCTGGGCCTGTCAAAAAAGATTGCAGCCATTGGCCTGGCGCTGGGCCAATGGCTGGAACATGCACCCGCCCCCCTGCGCCAGGAGGTGTTCGAGCAATGCTGTGCGCACCCGTCCGACACCGTTCGCAGCTGGGCAGCCTTCGCTCAGGCACACCTTTCGCGCACGCTGCCTGCACAAGACGCCCTGCTGGCGCAGTTGCGCTTTGCCCGCGATGAGCATTTTGGTGTACGCGAATGGGCCTGGATTGCCCTGCGCCCACGCCTGGCACAGCAGTTGGACACCGCCCTGCCGTTGCTCAGCCGCTACGCAGGCGACGCAGACCCGCTGGTGCGACGCTTTTGTATCGAAATCCTGCGTCCACGTGGCGTCTGGTGTGAGCACATAGCCGCGCTCAAAGAACAACCGGAAGTGGCCGAGCCGTTGCTGGTGCCGCTGTTGGCCGAGGCTGAAAAGTACGCCCAGGACTCGGTCGCCAACTGGCTTAACGATGCCAGCAAAACCCGACCCGATTGGGTGCTCCAGCTGTTCCAGCGCTATCCCCCCGGCTGCAAGGCCTCGCAGCGAATCCACGCCCGAGCAACCCGAAGCCTGCCCCAGTGAATCACCACAAGGAGAGAAGCATGTCACTCAAGGAAAAACTCGACGCCATCAAACAGCAGATGGGCCAACTGCCCGCCGACGTGCTGGAAAAATTCAGCACGTCGCTACAGGCCTTGATCGCACGCCACCCCGAAGCCCATGCACTGAAAGCCGGTGACCGCGCACCACTGGCCGTGTTGAAGGATGCGGATGGCAAGGCGGTAGACCTGCATGCCTTGCTGACACGCGGCCCATTGGTGCTGGTTTTCTATCGCGGCCTGTGGTGCCCGTTCTGCAATGCCGCGCTTGGCGAATACCAGCAGATGGTGGGTGACCTGGCCGCCAGCGGTGCCACCTTGGTGGCTGTCTCCGCCCAGAGCCCTGCCGCCACCGGGAAAACCCGTGAAGCCCTGGGGGTGCGCTATCAACTATTGAGCGACCCCGGCAACCAGTTGGCGCGCCAGTACGGCATCGTCTTCGAACTGGAACCGGAGCTCGAGGCGGTGTACCGCTCACTCGGTGCAGACCTCAAGGCCCTCAATGCCAGCGACGACCTCAGTTTGCCGATGGCCAGCGCATTCGTCATCGGCCAGGACGGTCACATACGCCGGGCGTTCATCAATGTCGACTACTCCGAGCGCGCCGAACCCCAGGCACTGATCGAAGCCGCCAGCCACTGAGCGCCACTCCCCGGCACCGGTTTTCCCGGTGCCCCACCCCATCACGGACTGATGACATGAAACGTATCGCTATCATGGGGGCCGGCGTGGCCGGCCACCTGGCTGCCCTGTACCTGCGCAAGCGCTTGCCTGGCGTAGAAGTGACGCTGATCGGCCGCCCGGACCGCAAGCGGCCGATCGTCGGTGAGTCGACGGTCGAGCTGACCACCCACTTTTTCAAAGGTATCGGCCTGGGCAGCCTGCTTGAAGAAAAGCATTACCACAAATACGGCCTGACCTATTACCTGAAACTGCGCAACAACCCGGAGTGCCGTAACTACGTGGTCCATGAGGCACCTGGAGTGATCCGCATGCCCGCCTACAACCTCAACCGCTTCAGCTTCGACAAAGACCTGCGTGCCATCGTGGCCGACCAGCAGGTGCAATTGATCGAGGCCGACGTGGCTGCGGTCGACCTGCACGAAGGCGAGCACACCCGTCACCGCCTGACCCTGCGCAGCGAAGCGCAAACCTGGCAAATGGACGCCGACTGGGTGGTCGACGCCACCGGCCGCAACCGTTTCATGGCCAAGAAGCTGAAGCTGCACAAAGAGCCGACCTACCAGCGCAGCACGTTCTGGTTCCGCCTTCGCCAGTTTGATCGCAACATCCTGCACAGCATCAACACCCACAAGGACAAGCATCACTGTTTCGACCCGTACTACGTCACCCATCACTTCTACGGCAAGGGCTACTGGATCTGGCTCATACCCATGCGCAGCGAAGACGGTGCCGACATGATCAGCATCGGTATTACCTACCGCCCGGACATGATCAACGAACGGATTGGCACGCTGGAAGCCTTCAAGGAAAGAGTCATGGCAGACCACCCGGTGATCACCGAGCTGATGGCATCGGGCGAAGTCATCGACCAGCACGCCATGTACAACTACATGTACGAGGCCAACCAGTACTACTCCACCGATGGCTGGTTCCTGATCGGCGATGCAGCGTTCACCTTCGACCCCGCCAACAGTGCTGGGCTGGCCTATGTAGCCCAGCAGATACCGCAAGTGGCCGCCATGATCGAGAAAGACATCCAGGGCACGTTGACGCCCGCCTATGTCAATTGCCTGGAGTCGCACATCCAGGCGCAACTGGCGCTTCAGGACACCTGGAGCAAGTGGTACGAGGTAATGGACGACCCGTTCCTGATGGGCTGGACGCTGCTGTTCGCCAACATGGCGTACTTCCATGTGGTGTTGCCCATGTATGTCAGCGGTGACTTTCTGGACGGCCATCAGGCCCAGCAATTCGCCGATTTGTTGCCACGCTACACACGGGACCTGCAGCCATCACCGCTGCCCTTTGCCTGCCTGTTACGTGAAGTACGCCGTTCCAATCCTGGCATCAGCCCGCAGATGATCCCCAACCTGTATTCGCGTACCATCAACTTCGCCCTGTACAAGGCCGACAACCAGGCCCGGCCGCGATACGCCGCCAGCTACTTCCTGCGCTCGGCGCTGCTGCGCTTACGCTTGATGCGCATGGTGCGCTGGAGTTTGGCGCCTCGCCACCTGAAACTGCTGGCGCGGCATAGCCTGGGCACGCTGCAGGACTTGGGACGCGCTACCAGCCTGCGGCTGATGCCTTCACTGTTTTACAAGTACGGCGAGGCGCCCGAGCTGCTCAAGTCGCCGTTCGGCAGCGACGGCGGCTTCCTCGACCTGGCGCGCCACTGATGGGCGTGCCCATGGCCGAAGCCGGCGGCGACGCACTGGTGGCTCTTAGCGGTGTGCGCCTGGCTGCCGGGGTCCGTGATGGCACGCTGTCGCCGGTAGCACTGGTCGAACACAGCATCCGCCGCTGCCAAACCGTGCAACGGCGCTGCAACGCGGTGGCAGTGGCGCTGTACGACCAGGCGCGGCGGGCCGCCGAAGTTGCCGAACGCCAGCGAGACCAAGGCGTCCCGCTGGGTCGACTGCATGGCGTGCCCTTCAGCTTCAAGGAGGGCCTGGGGCTGGCCGATGCGCCCAAGACGTGCGGCTCACGCCGCCGACAGCACAAGGTTGCCGGGTTTACCGCCACCGCCGCGCAACGTCTGATCGATGCGGGCGCCATTCCGGTCGCACTGGGTAACCAGGCCGAGATGGCGCTATGGCCAGAAACCGATAACCCTGTCTACGGCCGCACCAGCAGCCCCTACCGGAACGACCGGAGTGCCGGTGGCAGCAGTGGCGGTGATGCCGTGCTGGTAGCCAGCGCTTGCGTGCCTTTCGCGCTGGGTACCGACGGCGGTGGCTCGGTGCGAATCCCGGCTGCCTGCAACGGCATTTTCGGCCTCAAGCCATCACGGGGGTTGGTGCCACTGACCGGGCATCTCCCCTTGGACGAACGCGGCCTGGGGCAGCCGAATGCCATGGCCATCGCCAGGCACTTTGCTGCCGGCCCATTGTGTCGGCATGCCGAAGACCTGCCCGTGCTGCTGGAGATCATTGCCGGGCCTGACCAACTGGACCGCAATATTATCGACAGCTACGTACACCGCCCGCCGCCTGCAGCATTGCAACGCCTGTACCTGTGCCAGCCCGAGCGCCTGGGCTGGGGAAGCCGGATTTCGCCGGCCGTGGTTCAGGCACTGGATGACGTGGCCCACCACTATCAAAGCCAAGGCACCCATGTCGAGCGCTGGCTACCCCACGCACTGAACGATGCGTTCGCCATCTGGTTGGCCGTGCTCAAGCAGGAAACCGGCGTGCGCCTGGCCGACATTCTCGGTGACGGCCAGCCTGTGGCGCATTTGGCGCATGCCTGGCAAGCACTGCTCGGCCAACCGCAGCATGCCGCCGGACCTTGGCTGGCAACCGTGCTCGACAGCCTGGGCGAATGCCTGGGTAACCCCGGCCTTGCAAGGCAGCTACCCAAACGCGATGCCCTGTTACACGCGCTGACCGAACGGCTGGATGGCAACAGTGTACTGGTCCTGCCAGCGTTGCCCGGCACCTCGCCCGAGCATGGCCATGCCCTGCGCTACCCGGGGGATATCGGCTACACCGCGTTGTTCAACGTACTGGGCCTACCGGCCCTGACGGTACCCATGGGGCGCCTCGATCAAGGCTGCCCGGTGGCCCTGCAGCTGGTGGCCGGCCCCGGCCAGGAGCCTGTGCTGCTCGACGCAGCACGCTCACTGGAGCTCGCATTCGGTGGCTGGATCGCGCCGCCCTTCTGACCCAACACACTCGGGACACCATCATGCCCAATACCCTTCACGCCAGTACCGTGCAGCTCGCGCCAACGGCGCCGGCACAGTCAGCCGTTGGCTCCCAGGCCGAACACCTGACCCTGATGTTTCTGTTGCAGCTCATCGTGATCTTCAGTGTTTCGCGGCTGATCGCCTGGTTCAGCACCCGCCGCTTGGGCCAAACGCCAGTCGCCGGCGAAATCCTTGCCGGGCTGGTGCTAGGCCCAAGCCTGCTCGGCTACTTTTTTCCTGAGCAACTGGCCGCGCTGTTCGTACCGCAAACGGCCACTGCCTTCGTGGTCACTGCACAAATCGGCCTTATCCTGCTGATGTTCCAGGTCGGCCTGGAGTTCGAGTTCGGTGCGCACCTCAAGGGCCGCAAGCGTTCGGTCATCATCATCAGCATGGGTGGGCTGCTGGTACCCTTTGCCAGCGGCATGCTCACCGCCGAGTACTTCTGGCAGCAAATCAGCGGGGACAGACCGCCCCTGCTGGCGTTCCAGCTGTTCTTCGCCACGGCACTTTCAATTACCGCTCTGCCCATCCTCGGGCGCATCTTCATGGAATTGGGCCTTTCGCGCTCGCGAGTCGCCACCCTTACCATCGGTGCGGCGGCAATAGACGATGTCTGCGGCTGGCTCATCCTTGGTGGCGTTACATCGCTGATCGCCTCGCAGTTCAACCCTTGGGCTTCGTTGGCCCGGGTGCTGGCGCTGGGCTTGTTCATTGTGCTGGTGATCGGCCTGGTGCGACCACTGATCATGCGCTGGATCCTCGGCGACCTGGAGCGCCGACCGCTGACGGCCCAAGGCATATCGCTGATGCTGATCATCCTGCTGGCCAGCGCGACCGTGACCAACCTGATCGGCGTGTTCTCGATCATCGGCGGTTTCATTCTCGGCGTTGCCCTGCACACTGAACGCCGCTTCGTCCAGCAGTGGAATGCCAAGGTCAGTGGCGTGGTCAACGCATTCTTCTTGCCGATATTCTTCGCCTACACCGGCCTGCGCACGGATGTGGGTGCCCTGGAAGGCACGACCGCACTGTGGAATTGCCTGCTGATCTGCCTGGTGGCCTTCGCCAGCAAGTTTTTCGGTGCCTACGGAGCCAGCCGCCTGCTTGGCGAAAGCCGCCGTGATGCGGCGCTGATAGGCGTGTGCATGAATACCCGGGCGCTGATGGAGCTGGTCGTGCTGAATGTCGGCTATGACCTGGGCGTACTTCCCAAGGAGTACTTCACCCTGTTGGTGATCATGGCCATCATCAGTACTTTCATCGCCTCCCCCTTGATCCGGCTGCTCACAGCACATTCTCGCACCCCACGTTCGACCTCGGAGGCAACCGAGGTCGGCAGCGGCTGAAATCAGCGTGAGGTTTCGACACGCAGCACTTCGGTGTAGATCGCGTCGACAGTCTGACCGACCTTGAGGTTCTTCATGCGCGCCTGCAGGTCCGGGTTCTCGACCTTGACCACCTGCAGCTTGCCCTCTGGCGGCAGCAGGCTTACTTCATGTTTGGCGAGGTCGATCTTCTTGATCTGCGAGGTAACCCTGACCTGGCGGAAGGCCTCGCCGCCCGGGTTGGGGTTTTGCGCCGTGGCGCGAATGGTGCCGGACTCCTCACTGGCCTTCGGCGCCCCGCCCACATCCGTGTTGAGCACATAGGCCACGGCACGGGTCACGAAGATGTCGACCTGGTCCCCCACCTTGAGGTTGGGTAGGGCCTTGGCCTTTTCAGTCAGCTGGAACGTCACATCCTTCCTGTTATCTGGGCCCTTCACCGTGACCTGGCGGTTGGCCAGGTCGATGGCGGTGACCTGCGTGGTCACGTGACTTTCCAGCGCCTCGCTGGCAATCGGGATATCTGCAGCGTGCGCGGTGAGGCTGGTAGCGGACACCAGTGTGGCCAAAGCAACAGCACGCGCAAAGGAGCGAATCGGGTTCATAGGCCTGCTTCCATGTGATCAAGACCGGATAGGGACGCGAAATGTTCGCGCGCCAACAAGCATAGACCCTGTCCGCCAACCTGCTGGCGCGACGTATTTCGTCCCATTTTCGTCATGCCCACCCTTGTAATAGCAAAAGCGAACTCTTTAAGAACGTGTTCGACCGGGATTACTATGCCTCGGCACATGGCTCGGTAGACCTGGTTACCCCAGGGGCGCCCCGTACGCTTGAGGCAAGCTTCAATTATCGCTTCTGATACCGAATGGGGCCGCCTTGCGCAGCCCCGAAAGGTTCAGCGATTACGCGTCACCCGCCACACCGTATTCGCCAGGTCGTCAGCGATGATCAACGCCCCACGCGGGTCCACCGTTACCCCTACCGGTCGCCCACGGGTCTTGCCATCCTCACCCCGGAAGCCAATGGCGAAGTCGATCGATTCCCCCGTGGGCTTGCCATCGCGGAACGGCACGAAGATCACCTTGTAGCCCACCGGATTTGGCCGGTTCCAGCTGCCGTGTTCACCCACGAACACACCCTCGGCGAAACGCTCGCCCATGGCCGGTATCGAAAAATCGACACCCAGCGCAGCAACATGCGAGCCAAGGCTGTAATCCGGCTTGATCGCCGCCGCCACTTTGTCCGGGTTCTGCGGCCGCACCCGCTCGTCGACGTTCTGCCCCCAATAGCTGTAAGGCCAACCATAGAAGCCCCCCTCACGCACCGAGGTCAGGTAATCCGGCACCAGATCGGGGCCTAGCTCATCACGCTCGTTGACCACCGCCCACAATTGCCCGGTCTGCGGCTGGATGGTCAAGGCCGTCGGGTTGCGCAAACCGGTGGCATAAGGACGGTGGGCGCCCGTCTCGGCATCGACCTCCCAGACCATGGCGCGGTCGGCCTCTACCTCCAGGCCCCGTTCGGTGATGTTGCTGTTTGAACCAATGCCCACATACAGGTAGCGGCCATCCGGGCTGATCGTCAGCGCCTTGGTCCAATGGTGGTTGATTTCGGCAGGAAGGTCAGTGAGCTTGGTGGGCGCTCCATCAGCCTGGGTCTGGCCGTCCCGGTAGTCAAAGCGCACCAGCGCATCCTGGTTGGCCACGTACAGTTTGCCGTCGGCGAAGGCCAGACCATACGGCGCATTGAGGTTTTCCGCAAACACCGTCTGCACCTCATAGGTGCCATCACGGTCGGCATCGCGCAGCAAGGTCAGGCGGTTGCCGCCTTTGACCTGGGTGTTGCCTTTGGCCTTGATCTGGCTGGCGATCACATCCTTTGGCTTGAGCTTGGCTGCACTGCCGCCCCGCCCCTCGGCGATCAGAATGTCACCGTTGGGCAGTACCAGGCTCTGCCGCGGTATCTTCAGGTCGGTAGCGATGGCCGTGATGCTGAAGCCTTCCGGCACAGTCGGTTTCTGCTCACCCCAGGCAACCGGCCGAGCAATCCTCATGCTTGGCAGCAAGCTGCGCTCGGGGGCTGGCAGCTTCGGGTCCGGGCCCAGCGCCTGGGTCGCCTCACCATCGCCGCCGCACGCACTCAACAACAAAGCCACGCCCAACAGGCTCAACGCATGCAAAGGCTTCATGCTGCACCTCCTGAGCGCAAGTTGCTCAAGCCGGTCCAGGCAGCGATTACCGCGAGCACCGTGACGATTGCCGACAGCACCAGCCCGGATGGCATCACCGCCCAAGCATCCTTGGCATGTTCAAAGGCATTGATCAGGCCGAGTACCCAGGTCATCAGCAACAGCACGAAGTACAGCGTCGGTCGCCCACTTTTGCGCGCTGCCCGGATCAGATTGGCCAGCGCGAATAAAAGTGCCAGCCCGCAGAACACCAGCCCACCGGCGATCAACCAGGCGGCGAAGTTGCTCCATTGGATCTGGTAGCTGTTCAGGTAGGCGATGTCGCTTAGCAATGCGCCGAGAAACAGCGGCGCACTGCCGGCCAGCAGCAAGGCGTGAAGCGGGCTGGGTGTAAAACGATAGAGGGTTTGGTCAGGTGTGGTCACAGTGCCTCCTTTTCATTCAGTGACCCAAGGACTGATGGGCTATTGCCACCAGGCACGCACAGGTTGCGCTAAGCAAAGGAGCCCTGTGGCGGCGCGATAGTTCACCGTTTCGCTGGAATGAAATATCCTGCAAGGTATTTGGCACCTGCCCCAGGAGCAGACATGTTTAGCAAAATCAAAGACGCGCACGCCCCCTTTGCACTGACCACCCTGCTCGCCTTTTGCCTGGCACTCACTGCTGGCTGCTCCAGCAAAAACAGCCAGGCACGCTATACAGCTTCTACCGTAGGCTCAAACTGCTTTGCCAAAGCGGTCCCCTCAGCCGGAGAAGGCGGTTTGGCGTGGGGGAATACCCTGAACATTGCCCGCCAGAAGTCGTTGAACAACTGCGTGCGCTATGCCACCCGGTCAGGAGGCACGCCTAGAACGTGTCAAGTGGTGATGGCCAAGTGCAAAAATTAAGAGTTTATGCACTACCAATAAAAACGGAACCTTACTACAAGTATAACCAAGCTGTCCTACTGCATTAAACACCACAACTATCAGACTCAAAACCCGACAACATACTCTTACACTTCCCGCCTCGACGCTCCTGCCTTAATCAAGGCAATGTCCTGCACTTGAAGATCAGCTGAAGATTCATTCACCACACTTCATTGATCAAGAAAGTTTCATTCTCCAACCAACTGCCTTTCTGGGCCGTGCTGTTCCCTTACAACTTGACCGTCGCCATCTGTTGGTACTTCATCTGCAAGCTCTTCAATGTCCGCGCGGCACCGCCACCCGCCGAGGCTTTTGAAAGTGTGCCGGCTAACGCCCGCGAATGATCAGCACCTCAAGGTATGCGCTGGGTACCACCAACGATGAAGGCCCTCCCACATTACTCTCATCCAGCAACTGAGTAAGGTCTCGCTCCAAAGCACTGGGCTTCTCCGTATCCAGCGAAGCAAACGCCTTGTGCATCGGCCCATACCAGGTACGAAACACCTCAATGAAATGCGCCATGTGTAGCCAAGCAGTTGGGGCTGCTACGCAGCCCCAAGGCTTAACTGACTGGCACCACGGCGAACCCGCTTACACGGTGTCTATGGGAGCGCTTACTCAGGCGAACCTGGCCCGGGCTGCGTGCAGTTTCTTGTAGCTTTCGATCAAGCGCAGGTGGCGATCAAGGCCTTCGAGCTTCATGCTGGTCGGGGTCAGGCCATGGAAGCGTACGCTGCCGTCCACCGAACCCAGCACCGCGTCCATGCGCGCGTTGCCGAACATGCGGCGGAAGTTGGGCTCGTAGTCGTCCATTTCCAGCTCATCATCCAGCACTACTTCCAGCACCACGTTCAGGGCCTGGTAGAACAGCCCGCGCTCGACAGTGTTGTCGTTGAACTGCAGGAACGCCTCGACCAATTCCTTGGCCTCCTCGAAGCGTTGCACTGCCAGGCAGATCAGCAGCTTCAGTTCCAGAATGGTCAGCTGGCCCCACACCGTATTTTCGTCGAACTCCACGCCAATCAGCGTGGTGATGGTGGTGTAGTCATCCACATCGCAGTTGTCCAGGCGCTTGAGCAGCAGCTTCAGGGGGCGGCTTTCAAGGTTGTGCAGGTTGAGGATGTCGGCGCGGAACGACAAGGCGCGGTTGGTGTTGTCCCAGATCAGGTCCTCGACCGGGTAGATTTCCGAGTAGCCCGGCACCAGGATGCGGCAGGCGGTGGCGCCCAGGTTGTCGTAAACCGCCATGTACACTTCCTTGCCCAGGTCTTCGAGGATGCCGAACAGGGTTGCGGCCTCTTGAATATTGGAATCCTCGCCGTGGCCCGAGAAGTCCCACTCGACGAACTCGAAGTCGGCCTTGGCACTGAAGAAGCGCCACGACACCACGCCGCTGGAGTCGATGAAGTGCTCGACGAAGTTGTTCGGCTCGGTCAGGGCGTGGCTTTCGAAGGTCGGCTGCGGCAGGTCGTTCAGGCCTTCGAAGCTGCGGCCCTGCAGCAGTTCGGTAAGGCTGCGCTCCAGTGCCACTTCCAGGCTTGGGTGGGCGCCAAACGAGGCGAATACGCCACCGGTGCGCGGGTTCATCAGGGTCACGCACATGACCGGGAATTCGCCACCGAGCGACGCATCCTTGACCAGCACCGGGAAGCCCTGCTCTTCCAGGCCCTGAATGCCGGCAACGATGGCCGGGTACTTGGCCAGTACGTCCTGCGGCACATCCGGCAGGCACAGCTCGCCTTCGAGGATTTCGCGCTTGACCGCACGCTCGAAGATTTCCGACAGGCACTGCACCTGTGCCTCAGCGAGGGTGTTGCCAGCGCTCATGCCGTTGCTGAGGAACAGGTTTTCGATCAGGTTGGACGGGAAGTACACCACCTGCTCGTCCGATTGACGCACGAACGGCAGCGAGCAGATGCCGCGCGCCGTGTTGCCCGAGTTGGTGTCGTACAGGTGCGAGCCGCGCAGCTCACCGTCGGGGTTGTAGATTGCCAAGCAGTGCTCGTCGAGGATCTCGGCGGGCAGCGCATCGCGTGGGCCAGGCTTGAACCACTGCTCGTTCGGGTAATGCACGAACGGCGCGTTGGCCAGGTCCTCGCCCCAGAACTGGTCGTTATAGAAGAAGTTGCAGTTCAGGCGCTCGATGAACTCACCCAGCGCCGATGCCAGCGCGGCTTCCTTGGTGGCACCCTTGCCGTTGGTGAAGCACATCGGTGACTGCGCATCACGCACATGCAACGACCACACGTTGGGCACGATATTGCGCCACGAAGCGATCTCGATCTTCATCCCCAACCCGGCCAGGATGCCCGACATGTTGGCGATGGTCTGCTCCAGCGGCAGGTCCTTGCCAGGGATGTAGGTGGTGCTGTCCGACACCGGCATCAGCAGGCCCTGGGCATCGGCGTCAAGGTTGTCGACCACTTCGATCACGAACTCGGGGCCGGTCTGTACCACCTTCTTGACGGTGCAGCGGTCGATCGAGCGCAGGATGCCCTGGCGGTCCTTCTCGGAAATGTCTTCGGGCAGCTCGACCTGGATCTTGAAGATCTGGTTGTAGCGGTTTTCCGGGTCGACGATGTTGTTTTGCGACAGGCGAATGTTTTCGGTCGGGATGTCGCGGGTCTGGCAGTACAGCTTGACGAAGTAAGCCGCGCACAAGGCCGAAGACGCCAGGAAGTAATCGAACGGGCCTGGGGCCGAACCATCACCCTTGTAGCGGATCGGTTGGTCGGCGATCACCGTGAAGTCGTCGAACTTGGCTTCGAGACGGAGATTGTCGAGAAAATTGACCTTGATTTCCATGCGGGTTTACCGTGATTTAAGCGTGCAAAACGAAAGTGGCCGGCATTATCCGGGTTTTCAGCCTGGAAGTCCTGTTTACCTCGTCGCTTGCGCATTCCACCGGATTGCTTGCCTGATCCTCTGGACCTGCCCCCGCCACCAGACCAGCGGTCATGTCCCTGTGCTAGCGTTTCTTCTCTGGGGAACAACGTATTCCCCGCCCAGAAAAACACAGCGACAGCAACCGATGATTGGCAGGTGAACCATGGAACTACGCATCAACCAGAAGACCTACCAGGTCGAGGTGGACGCCGATACGCCCCTGCTGTGGGTAATCCGCGACGACCTGGGGCTGACCGGCACCAAGTATGGCTGCGGCCTGGCCCAGTGCGGCGCCTGTTCGGTGCTGGTGGACGGCAACGTGGTACGCGCCTGTGTCACCCCGGTGGCCGGCGTGGTCGGGCGCGAAGTGACGACCATCGAGGCGGTCGAAGCCGATGCCGTTGGCAAACGGGTGGTCGCGGCCTGGGTCGAGCACCAGGTGGCCCAGTGCGGCTACTGCCAGTCCGGCCAGGTGATGGCGGCCACGGCGCTGCTCAAGCACACCCCTAAGCCCAGTGACGCGCAGATCGACGCGGCCATGGTCAACCTGTGCCGCTGCGGCACCTACAACGCCATTCATGCTGCCGTGCATGCGCTGGCCCAAGGGGAGCAGGCCTGATGAACACGCCAGTCGATACACCGGCCGAACTCCTCAAACTGCAAATGGGCGAAACCGTCAACGTGTCACGTCGGCGCTTTCTTGCCGGCACGGCCGTTGGGGCCCTGGTGCTGGGTTTCGGGCTGCCCATGGGGTCGGCACGCGTACAGGCGGCGACTATAGGCGCCCCGCAACGCGGCACCCAAGTGCCCGCGTTTCTGGAAATTCGCCCGGATGGCACGGTGCGCCTGCTCAGCCCCTTCATGGAAGGCGGGCAAGGGCCCTTCACCGCCATGGCGCAGATCGTAGGTGAAGAGCTGGATGTCGACCCTGCCCATTTCGTGGTCGACAGCGCCCCACCGGGCGAAGCCTATGTCGTCATGGAAAACGGTATGCGCATCACGGGCGGCAGCATGTCGGTGCGAATGAGCTACCCGACCATGCGCCGCCTGGGTGCCCTCGCCCGGGCCATGCTGCTGCAGGCGGGCGCCCAGCAGCTGGGTGTACGGGTCGATGAGCTCTCCACCACGCCGGGTAACGTAGTACATACCACGACAGGCCGTTCCATCCCCTATGGCGAACTTGCCAGCCGCGCCATGGACCTGCCAGTACCCGACCCGGACAGCGTCAAATTGCGCGACCCCAGCCAGTTTCGCTGGATCGGCAAGCCGGTGCGTCGCCTGGACGCCTACGACAAGTCCACCGGCAAGGCGCAGTACTGCATCGACATCAAGGTCGACGGCATGCTCCACGCCGCCGTGCAGCACGCGCCACGCCTGGGCATGACGGTGGGCAGCCTGCGCAACGAAGAGCAGGTCAAGGCCATGCAGGGTGTGCATTCCGTGCATCAGTTACCGGGTGCTGTCGCCGTGGTCGCCGAACGCTGGTGGCATGCCAAACGCGCGGTGGAGGCTATTCAGGTGGACTGGCAAGAGGCGACCGCCGACACCAAGGTGCGGGCGATGCCGGCAGACTTCTCCAGCGATGGCTGGCGCGAGCACCTGGCCACGGTCGAGGGCCCGGCACGTGATGAGGAGAACGAGGGCGATATCACGGGTGCCTTGAGCAATGCCAAGACCAAGGTCGAGGCCAGCTACCACAACCAGTACCTGAACCATGCCCAGCTGGAACCGCCCTCAGCCCTCGCCCGCTTCAACGCGGACGGCACCCTGGACGTGTGGCTGCCCAACCAGGCACCGGACATGTTCCGCGACGACATTGCCAAGCGTACAGGCCTGGAGGCTGCGCAGATCAACCTGCACTCGCCACTGCTGGGCGGCTTCTTTGGCCGCCACTTCCTGTACGACTCGGCCAACCCCTACCCGCAGGCCATTGCCCTGGCCAAGGCGGTTGGCCGGCCGGTGAAGCTTATCTGGAGCCGCGAAGAGGAATTCCTGCGCGATGTACTGCGCCCGGTCGCCGTGGTGAAATTCCGCGCCGGCCTGGATGCCGACGGCATGCCGGTGGCCCTCGAAGCGGTAAGCGCCACCGAAGGCCCGACCGAGGCCCTGGCCGGCAAGCAAGGTGAAAAGATCGACCCGACCGCGCTTGAAGGGCTGTCGGGCAAGGCCTACGCCATCGCCAACAAGCGCATCGCGCAGATCTACGTAAAAGGCCCGGCCATGCTCGGCTACTGGCGTTCGGTGGGTAACTCGCTGAACGACTTCTTCTACGAGTCGTTCCTCGACGAACTGGCCGACAAAGGCGGCAAGGACCCGTTCGAACTGCGCCTGCACCTGCTGCGCGACAACCCACGCCTGACCAACCTGCTGAACGCGGTCGCCGACCTGTCCGGTGGCTGGAAGCGCGGCCCTTTCACCGCCGAGGATGGCAGCAAGCGAGCACGCGGCGTGGCCATGGCCTCGCCATTTGGCTCGGAGGCGGCAGTCATCGCCGAGGTGTCGATCGAGAACGGGCAGGTGAAGGTGCACGACATCTGGCAGGCCATCGACCCGGGCAGCATCGTCAACCCGGCAATCATCGAGCATCAGGTGCACGGCGCCGTCGCCCTGGGCCTGTCGCAGACGCTGGTGGAAGAGGCGGTATACGTGGATGGCAAACCACGAGCGCGCAATTACGACCTGTACCCGATCCTGCCGCCTTCACGCATGGCCCGGGTGCATGTGCGCATTGTCGAAAGCGGGGCGAAGATGGGCGGCATTGGCGAGCCTCCGTTACCGGCCGTAGCCCCGGCAGTGGCCAACGCCGTCGCGCAACTGACTGGCCAGCGCGTGCGCAGCCTGCCAATGAGCCGCCACACCTTCAGCTGACCGCACAAGGACCGCTCCATGACCCATCGTTTCGCAAGAACCGCTGGCTGGCTGGCGCTGCCGTGCCTGGTCGCGGCAGGCCTGATGGCCTGGTATGTCACCCGTGAGCCTGCCTCGCCGTTCGTCGATGCACAGGCCAGTGCCGCCGACCCGGCGCTGGTCAGCCGTGGCGAGTACGTGGCCCGACTCAGCGACTGCGTGGCTTGCCACAGCCTGCCGGACGGCAAACCGTTCGCCGGCGGGCTGGAAATGGCCACCCCGCTGGGGGCCATCCACGCCACTAACATTACCCCTGATCGCGACAACGGTATCGGCAGCTACAGCCTCGCCGACTTCGACCGCGCCGTGCGCCAGGGTGTCGCGCCCGGCGGCCGGCGGCTGTACCCGGCCATGCCCTACCCGTCCTACGCCAAGCTCAGTGACGACGATGTAAAGGCGCTGTACGCATTCTTCATGCACGGCGTGCAACCGGCCCGGCAGGCCAACCTGGCCAGCGACATCCCCTGGCCGCTGAACCTGCGCTGGCCCATTGCCCTGTGGAATGGCCTGTTCGCAGCCACCACGCCTTACGCCGACAAGGCCGGGCAGGATGCGCTGTGGAACCGGGGGGCCTACATCGTTCAGGGCCCCGGTCACTGTGGCAGTTGCCACACGCCCCGTGGCCTGGCCTTCAACGAAAAGGCGCTGGATGACAGCGGCAAACCATTCCTGGCGGGCGCCCTGCTCGATGGCTGGTACGCACCGAGCCTGCGTGCCGACCACAACACAGGACTGGGGCGCTGGCGCGAAGACGAGATTGCGCAATTTCTCAAAACCGGCCGCAACCGCCATGCCGTCGTGTTCGGCTCGATGACCGAGGCGTTCAACAATTCCACGCAGTTCATGAGCGACGATGACTTGGCGGCCATCGCCCACTACCTGAAATCGCTTCCCGGCGACCCGCAGCGCGACGGGGCGCCGTGGCAGTACGTGGCCGAGTCGGCAGCAACACAGCTCGACAGCCCGGGCGCACATACCTACGTGACCCGCTGCGCCTCGTGCCACGGGCTGGAAGGCAAAGGCCAGGACCAATGGATGCCGCCTTTGGCGGGGGCAACCTCGGCACTGGCAAAAGAAGACGCTTCGGCGATCAACATTACCTTGAACGGTTCGCAGCGGGTGGTGACGGCGGGGTTGCCTGATGCCTACCGCATGCCGGCGTTCCGGGAGCAACTGAATGACCAGGAGATTGCCGATGTGCTGAGCTTCGTGCGCACGGCCTGGGGTAACCTGGGCGGTGCCGTGAATGCACAGGCGGTGGGCACGTTGCGTGGGCACACCGACCCGGCCAGCAGCAGCCCGATCATTTTACATATGCGCTGAACGGGAGCCTCCATGGAAAGCATCGACCTGCTGGTGCTGCGCACCACCCGAGACTGGCTCGCCGCCGGGCACCGCGTCCTGCTGGCCACGGTCGCCCGCACCTGGGGCTCCTCCCCGCGCCCGGTGGGCTCAATGATGGCCTTGCGCAGTGACGGCCGGGTGGTCGGCAGTGTCTCCGGTGGCTGTATCGAGGATGACCTCATTCACCGTTACACCACCGCCTACGGCGGCCCCGGCATGCCCAATGGCCTGCCCCAACTGGTGCGTTACGGCGTCAGCGCCGATGAGGCACACCGTTTCGGCCTGCCCTGTGGCGGCACACTGGAGCTTGTGCTGGAGTTCGCAACGCCGCTGCAGCACCTCGAACGACTGCTGGCCTGCCTCGATATGGGCAGCCTGGTCCGCCGCGGGCTCAACCTGCACAACGGTGATATCAGCCTGACCCCTACCAGCACGCCTGACCTGTTCAGCTTCGATGGCCACCACATGCTCAGCACCCTTGGCCCGGGCTACCGTTTACTGCTGATCGGTGGTGGCGCACTGGCCGAGTACCTGGCCACCATGGCCCTGTTCAATGGTTTCAACGTTTCGCTGTGCGACCCACGCCCTGAGTACACCGCAGGCTGGAACGTGCCCGGCGTCAACCTGCTGGCCGGCATGCCCGACGACGTGGTCCGCGCCTTCGCGCCGGACCTGCGCAGCGCCATCGTCGCCGTCAGCCACGACCCCAAGCTGGATGATCTGGCCCTGCTCGAAGCCTTGCACAGCCCGGCGTTCTACATTGGCGCCATCGGCTCGCGTCGCAACAGCCAGCTGCGCCGTGAACGCCTGATCGAGCACTTCGGTGAAAGCGAGGCGTCGCTGCAACGCTTGCATGGCCCGATTGGCATCTACATCGGCAGCAAGACACCGGCCGAGATCGCCGTCAGCGTCATGGCCGAAATTCTCGCAGCGAAGAACGACGTCACCCTGCCTGGTGCGGTCAACGTGACCCGGGCCAAGCACGCACGGGAGGCCGCGTACCTTCCTCGCTGATCACTGCCACCGCTCCAGGTTCTGCTGCAACAACTGCTGCGGCAATGCCCCGGCCACGATCTTTTCCATTTCCCGCGCCAGCGCTTCACGCAAATGCGGCCGATTGCAGGACGAATCATGCGAAAGCGCCAGGTACAGCCCTTCGCTGGAGATCGGCGGTTCCAGCACCTGCACAGTGCTGGCAATACCCAAGGTGCGCGCCAGTGCCATGCCGGGGTACTGCTCGTACACGACATAGTCGCTGCGTTTGTGCATGAGTTTTTCGAATGCCTGCCTGGCGCTGGGTACCGCTTCGAGGATGAGGTTGGCCCTGGCAAAGTCGTCGAACTGCTGACCGTGGCTGTTGTTGACCAAGGTCCCACCCTTGCGACCTTTCAGGTCTGCCCATTGGTGGTAGGCAAAGGCATGGTCCTGGCGTACCCAGACCACGCTGGGCGTGTGCAGAAATGGCGGGGTGATGAAGTCCATCTGTTGCTGCCGGGCCTGGGTCATGAAGTACCCGGCCATCAAGTCGATCCGGCCGGTGCGCACCTCTTCCTGGGCGCGCGGCCATGGCCCGCCGTAAATCACCTCGATCTCCAGCCCCAACTGCTTGCCCAAGTACTTGAGCAGGTCAGCGTTGGCACCGATCAGTTGCTGGGGGTTTTGCGGGTCGCGCCACAGGTACGGGGGGTATTCCGGGTTGCCGGTGGCGGTCAACCGCCGGCAAGGCTCTTCCGCTACCGCAGCCAACGGCAGCAGCAGGCACGACAACAGGAGCAAGGCGTGGCGAAAGCAACGCTCGATCATCTACAACCCTCGGCACAAGT
The DNA here is from genome assembly GCF_043103635.1 of Pseudomonas sp. yb_9. NCBI lineage: Bacteria > Pseudomonadati > Pseudomonadota > Gammaproteobacteria > Pseudomonadales > Pseudomonadaceae > Pseudomonas > Pseudomonas sp. yb_9. Next base: position 67,764 of record NZ_JBICKA010000110.1, read on the forward strand.
TACATCCGGTGACCCGGCGTGGTGGCCAAAGGCTGCCACATCCTGTGATCAACTGCAGCATTCATCTTTGCGGGCTGTAGACAGTCTGGACCCTGTGGGAAAAGTAGATGGGCCTTTCATCGGCTAACGATGAAACGGGTTGTCGGTTACCCTCTCCGGCACTCAGGCGCCCTGACGACGCATCGCCAGGATCGCCGCACCAAACCCGATGAAGGTGGTGCCCACCACCCGGCTCACCCAGCGCGACAGCGACGGCCGGGTCAGCACGCCTTTCGCCCGTGCAGCCAGCGCGGCATACAAGCTCAGCGAAACCAGCGACAACGCCACGAAAATACCGGTCAAGGCCAGGAATTGCGGCAACAGTGCGGCCCGTTGGTCGATGAACTGCGGGAACAGCGCCGTGAAGAACATGGTCGCCTTGGGGTTGGTCACTGCGGTAAGGAACGCCGACTTGTAGAGTTTCAGCGGCGAGGGGCGAACCTTGGCCGCCCCCTCGGCCGTAGCCTGCGCCAGCATCGGGCCTTTTTTCAGCAACTGCCGCACACCCAGGTAGAACAGGTAGCCCGCCCCCAGGATTTTCACGGCATTGAACAGCACTTCAGAACTGGCCAGCAGCGCGCCCAGGCCCAGCATGGCGGCTGCCGACAGGCAGAACAGGCCCGAGCCATTGCCCAGCGACGACCAGATCGTGCTGCGCTGGCCATGGGCCAGGCTGTTGTTGATGGCCATGAGGGTGGCGGGGCCGGGGCTGGCGATAGCGATGGCGGCAACCAGGGTAAACGCTAACAGCGAGTGAACATCCATTTTCAGGCTCTTCAGGCAAATCAGGAAAGGCCCTGTACAGGGCGCGAGGGTTCAGTCGGCATTCTGCCGCTTGGCTGCCTTCTTGACGATAGCCTTCATCCGCGTCGCCGCGCGTTGCACGGTGGCCATCTTTTCCGGCCGTTTCATGCCCCGCCACTTGCGGATTTCGTCACGGGTGCGGCCACAGCTCACGCACAGCTCGCTGTTGAGCTGGCATAACGAAACGCAGGGGTTGTCGATGTCTCTGGCCATGCCACCACTCAGCCAGGCAGTTCTGCCCGCGCACGCTCGGCAGCGCTGTGGAACACCTTGCGCACTTCCTCGGCCTTGACCTTGGTCACCGACCTGGCAGCCAGCAGCTCATCAACCACCCGGATGCACTGGCCCAGGGCGGTGTCCAGTTGCTTGGCGTCAGACGCGTCAGCGATATCACCCAGATAGGGAGCGATGAGGTACACGTAACGGTCCTGCAGCTTCAGCGCTGCCAGCGCGTCGAGGGCTTTCTGGAACCGATCGGCAGCGGCAGGGCTCATGCTCAGTTTATCGAAATGAATCAGGCTCACACGATCAGTGGCCATTTTGACGAATCTCCGTTTCCTGGTACGGCCAGGCCCGCAAGCAGCAGCGCTTCTACGGTGCTCGGATGAGCGGGCCCGGGTAATGCCCATCAGGGTACCAGAACCCGAGGCAGAAAGGGCTATTGCCCCCAGAACTAAAAGTATTTGCCAAGTCGCGTAAGGGACGCCCCAGGGCGTTATCGGGACAGGGGCCGCCTTTTCCCGCGCAGGATAATCGCGCCAGCATTCCACCCCGCCGAGGCCGTCATCGAACTCGGTAGCCCACACAACAACAAGCCTGCTCGCGCAGGTAAGCCACAAAGGGGCCTCATCATTCATGGCAAAGGAACACATCACCGAAACGCTCGACCTTGGCGTGACGGACCCCTCGAAAACCGCAGAAGCCCGCCAGGACCGGCATTTCGAGGGCAAACTCGACGGCGTCGTGTTTGGTTTCACCAGCCTCCTGGCAATCGCGTTCGTGCTCTGGGGCTTCCTCAACCAGGCCAGCCTCGCCAGCAGCGCTTCCAGCGCGCAGTCCTGGGTCATTCTCAACTTTGGCTGGTTCTTCGTACTCACATCCACCTTGTTCGTGGTGTTCGTGCTGTGGCTGGCCGCCAGCCGTTATGGCCGGGTGCCACTGGGGCGTGATGGCGAACAGCCTGAATTCCGCACGGTGTCCTGGGTGGCCATGATGTTCAGCGCCGGCATGGGCATCGGCCTGATGTTCTTCGGCGTGGCCGAGCCGCTGTCGCACTATGTGTCGCCGCCGCCGGGCTCGGCCACCGGGCAGACAAGTGAAGCGATGCAGGTGGCCATGGCCACCACCTTGTTCCACTGGACCCTGCACCCTTGGGCCATGTACGCCATCGTCGGCCTGGTGATTGCCTATGGCACCTTCCGCCGTGGCCGCTCACAGCTGATTTCCGCTGCCTTCCGCCCGTTGATCGGCAAGCATGCCAACGGCCCGCTAGGGCGCATGATCGACATGATGGCAATTTTCGCCACGCTGTTCGGCTCGGCCGCCTCATTGGGCCTTGGGGCCCTGCAGATTGCCGGCGGCCTGGAGTACAACGGCTGGATCGAGAGCCCCGGCAAGCTGTTCTACATCTCGATCATCACCCTGCTGACCATTGCCTTCGTCACCTCGGCGGTGTCGGGCATCGGCAAGGGCATTCAGTGGCTGTCCAACACCAACATGGTGCTGGCACTGGTGCTGGCAGTGTTCGTGTTCATGGTCGGCCCGACCTTGCTGATGCTCAACCTGCTGCCGACCTCGCTTGGCATCTACATCAAGATGCTGCCGGAGATGATGGCCCGTACCAACGCCAGCGGCGGTGAGCAAATGAACAGCTGGCTGGCCGGCTGGACCGTGTTCTACTGGGCCTGGTGGATTTCCTGGACACCGTTCGTGGGCATGTTCATCGCACGCATCAGCCGCGGCCGCACCATTCGCCAGTTCGTTACCGGTGTACTGCTGGTGCCCAGCCTGGTCAGCCTGGTGTGGTTCACCATTTTTGGCGGTGCGGCCATCGATGCCGTACGCGAAGGCGCGTTCCAGCTGGCCAATGGCGCTGTCAACAGCAACCACGCGCTGTACCAGTTGCTGGACAGCTATCCACTGGCCTCAGCGACCTCGGTGCTGGTGATGATCCTGGTGGGCATCTTCTTCGTTTCGGGTGCCGACGCCGCCTCGCTGGTGATGGGCACACTCTCGGAACATGGCACCACCGCGCCCTCGCGGCGCACGGTGATTTTCTGGGGCGCGCTGACCGGTACCGTGGCGGCGATCATGCTGGCGATTGGCGACCCGCGGGACCCGGGCGAGGCGCTGACGGGGTTGCAGAACCTGACCATCGTCGTGGCCTTGCCCTTTGTGGTGGTGATGGTGCTGCTGTGCCTGGCCCTGTACCGCGACCTGCGTAAAGACCCGATGATGCTGCGCCACCTGCGCGGTAACGAGCTGATCGAGAAGGCCGTGCTGTATGGCGCGGTGAAGCATGGCGAGGAGTTCTACATCGTGGTGCAGGAGAAGAAGGCTTCGGTGAAAGTGGCGACAGCGCCGAGCGAAGTCTCTGAAACCTGACTTTTCAAGTCTGCGCGGCCCCTTGTGACCTGCTCCTCCAGGGGACCGCGCAGACTTTCAGATGCTGACTATTCAAATTCCAGGCTGTAGCCCACCCCATAAACCGACCGAATCGGGTCATGCCCCGGCGTCACCGCAGTCAGCTTGCGCCGCAGGTTCTTCAAATGGCTGTCCACCGTGCGGTCAGCCACCACCCGGTGGTGCTGGTAGAACAGGTCGCCATCGCTGAGCACCCGTGGCCCAGACTCCTGAAACCAGGGGTTGGTGCGTGGTCCGGAACTGAGAATGCGGGTTTCGATCCATTCACCGCCACGGCGAATGTTGCCGCTGTGCAGCGCTGCTCAGACATCGTTTGCGGTAGCCCCCGCGCGCATCGCCTGGCGCATCTCGGCAACCGAGGCCTCGCACGAGGCCACCGCACAACGCATGGCCAGGATTTCATCGGGCCCCTTGATCAGCCGGGCGAACTCGGTGACTTCCTGGCCGTTGTGTACCTGCACGCCCAAAGCGTCGAGGGCACGCAGGCCGGCCACTTCGATACGGTCCAAGGCCAGGCGGCGGTTGTTGCCAGCGTGGGTGCGCAGCAAGTCGTCGACCTGGGCGCAGAAGCTCCGGGCGTGCCGCCCGCGCAGCTCGCGATGCGCCGCGCGGGCAGCGCTCGATCTCACAGGCGCTGGAACACCCAAGGCAACAACAAAAAAAGCGCCCCATACGGAGCGCCAAAACATCCACCCAAACCAAAGGAGCTGTAACGCTACCCAGGTGAATTCACAGGATCGACAACGGGTACTCCACGATCAGCCGCACTTCGTCCAGGTCCGACTCGAACGCCGTGGCGCGGGTGGTGGCCTGACGTACGCGCAGTGACAAGTCCTTGGCTGCGCCGGTCTGCACCACGTACTTGACCTCGATGTCACGCTCCCAGCGCTTCTGGTCAGTCAGCGGGTTGCCGCCAGCATCGCGGCGCATATAGAAGGTGTTGGCATTGGAGTAGTCGGCATCGGTGCCTTTACCGTAGCGCGTCATGAACGACAGCCCGGGAATACCGTAAGCGGCCATGTTCAGGTCGTAACGCCACATCCACGAACGCTCCTTGGGCGAGTTGAAGTCGCTGTACTGGATGGAGTTGTCCAGGAAGATCGAGTCGGACTGGCGCAGGTAGTCGAAGTCGTCGTCACCGTTGTTGCGCTGGTGAGTCAGGGCCAGGGTGTGGGCACCAAAGCGCACGCCCAGCTTGGCGCTCCAGATGTCGTTGTCGAATGCGCCCAGGCGCTGCTGCCCCTCGTCAACCGCCTTGTAATAGTTGAAGCCGCCAATCAGGGCCAGATCATCACTCAGCGGGTAGCTGAGGCTGGTGCCGGCGTAGTACTGGTTCCACACATCTTTGAGGCGGCTGCTGAACAGGCTGACGCTGACATGCTCATTGAGCGTGTAGTCACCCCCGCCGTAGGCGATCCACGGCGAATCGACCGGGCCGCCGTAGAAGGCCACGAAGTTCTCCCGCATATCGCTGGACACCGGCTGGCTCATGGCATGCAGGCGCCCGGCCTGCAGGGTGAGGTCCTTGATGCTGGTGTTCTCCAGGGTCACGCCACGGAAGCTTTCCGGCAGCAGCCGTGAATCGCCGGCGGCCACTACCGGGTTGGCCGGGAACACATCGCCCACTTTCAGAACGGTGTCGAACAGGCGCACCTTGGCTGCGCCACCCACCTTGGTGTATTCGTCGCGGGCCTGGCCGTCATGATCGACCGGCAGCACGTCGAACGAGCTGCGCCCGCCGTTGCGGCCGCCTCCGGTGTCCAGTTTTAGGCCGAGCATGGCGAACGCATCCAGGCCGAAGCCGACAGTGCCCTGGGTAAAACCTGACTCGAAACGGGCAATGACGGCGTGGGCCCAGGCTTCGGAATAGCCGTTGTCGGCTGCTTTGTCCGTGTTGTGTGTAGGGGCTGCGGAGTCGCGGTTGTCGCGGTTGTCGCGGTTGAAATAGAAATTGCGGTTGAGCACGTTCAACGTGCTGCCTTCGATAAAACCTTCTGCGGCGTCGTCCGCCGCCATGGCCAGGTTGCCGACGCCGGAAAGCGCCAGGCACGCAGCCAGTTTCAGGGGTGATCTGCAGGTCATCCGATGCTCCTTGAACGTCGTCTTTATAATTGTGTCGGCGGCCCGAGATTGACGGCCGACAGATAACGCCAAGGTGATCGGCGCATTACAATTGCGTCATCGTCGAGGAAGCGCTCTGGGTAGGGTTCTGCAACATCCTGCAGACATTTCCGACATCAGGTAGTGAACCTGCTGACAAAAAAGCGGTCTTTCGCTGACGGTCAACTCACCGACCGGTTCATCGGCCCAGTCACCGGGCCTACTTTTGTCCTGTTTCAGCGAAGACCCAACATGCCCGATTTCCGCCCAACCGCTTCCGCCCTCCCTGCCCTGCGCGGCGGCCTGATTGCCGCTCTGGTGGCCCTCGCCCTGCCAGCGCACGCCGAAGAGCCCGCCAGCGACGCACGCTGGGTCAGCGACAGCCTGAGCACCTACGTGCGCAGCGGCCCGACCGATGGCCACCGCATTGTTGGAACCCTCAAATCCGGGCAGAAGCTGACCCTGCTCGGCAGTCAGGGCAATTACAGCCAGGTGCGCGGACAGAACGGCGATGTGGTGTGGATCCTCAGCAACGACCTGCAGGCCGTGCCGGGGCAGAACGAACGCCTGCCGCAGCTCGATGCCCAGGTCGCGGAGCTGACCGGGCAGCTGAAGACCATCGACGACAGCTGGAAGAGCCGCGTGCAGGGCATGCAGGAAACCCTGGATTCACGCAAGAAGCTGAACGACGAACTGGAGGCGCGCAACAAGGCACTGAGCGAGCAGCTTGACCAGAGCCAGTCGGACCTGCGCGATACCCAGGCACGCCTGGGTGACGAGAACAAACAGGTGATGATGCGCTACATGGTGTATGGCGGCAGCATTGCCGGGGCGGGGTTGCTGGCGGGGCTGATTTTGCCGGCGCTGACCCGGGGGCGGAAGAAGAACGACCGCTGGTTCTGACAGTGGGGCCATGCTGCACTGGCCTCTTCGCGGGTTCACCCGCGAAGAGGCCGGAGAAGGCTTACTTGCTACGCGCCTTGTTATAGATGGTCTTGGCTTGGTCCGCCGAGGCCTGGCACTGGGTATAGTCCTTCTTGCTCTGAGCATCCTTGGCATTTTGCATGTGGACTTTGAAGTCATGGGCCATGCCGCCATGCATCGCTTGGCCACTGGCCTTGTGGAAATCCTCAAGTTCCTTGATCTTGGCTGCACAGTTGCCCGCAGGGTCTGCGTGCACAGCAAAACTGAGGACGGAAGCAATCACCAGCAGAGGTATGCATTTCGTGGATTTCATGGAGCGTTCTCCTGGAAAACCATAGGGTTCGTCGAGGCCGGTTCGGCTCGACGCAGCCAAAAGCATAGTAGGCCCGTGCCTGCCCCGCACCCCGTCAGCCCAGCGGTCGCCCGGCTTAAGCCGGCATCAAGCCGCCGCCATGGCGCACCAGCGTTGCCGTGGCAAGGAAATCGCCCAGGCAGGTGAATGCGCCTTGGGTTTCGATCTGGATGTGGCGGCCATCCTGTCGAAAACTCCACGGTGGGCGTCACCGGAGCCTCCAGCGGCCTAGGGTTCGCCCTGGCCGAGGCGTCCTCGAACGCAGCGACAACGTGGTCGGCAACGCCCGTAGCCAGGCGCGCCTGGACCAGGCCGCTGCGCGTCTAGGCAACCCTTCGCGGTTTATCGGCGTGGCGAGCGACATTGCCGAGCCCACTACGGCGCAGCAGCTGTTCGCCACTGCCCTGCAAATGTTTGGCGGCGTGGACATCCTGATCAACAACGCCGGCATCTTCATTGCCAAACCCTTTGCCAAATGCAGCGAAGCCGATGTTGACGCACTGGTCGGCACCAACCTCAAAGGCTTTTTCTACCCGGCGCAGGAAGCGGCGCGGGTCATGGCCAGGCAAGGGTATGGGCAAATCATCGCGATCACCGCGTCCATTGCACTGCAACCGGACACCCGCGTGCCGGCCCTGCTGCCGGTACTGGTCAAGGGCGGCCTGAACCAGGCAGTCAAAGGCCTGGCGCTGGAACTGGCGGCCAGCGGTGTGCAGGTGAATGCCGTGGCGCCGGGGATCATCGCCCCCCCCCCCTGCATGGCGACAATGTGCCGGGGATGGGCGCGTTGTCGCCCAGTGGCCGCACCGGCTCGCCCCAGGATGTGGTGGACGCCGTGCTGTACCTGGTCGATTCACGTTTTGTCAGCGGCGTCATCCTGCCTGTGGATGGCGGCAGTACCGCTGGCACCTGGCACTGACTTGAGGAGCGTTCAACCATGCCTTGTGTACATATTCGCGTAACTGACGAAGGGGTTACTTCCGAGCACAAGCGCCAGCTTATCGAGGGAACGCCCCACCTGCTGAATGATGTGCTGGGCAAGCCGCCAGCCAGTACCTTTGTGGTGATCGAAGAGGTGCCGACCGATAACTGGGGGGTGGGCGGCGAGACGGTGACCGTGGTGCGGGCATGAGAGCGAGGGTAAAGCCGGCAATCGCTACTGCCGCAACCGCTCCAATGCCTGCAACACATACGCCGTGGCCCGCTCAATCTGGCCTTCCCGGCAGGCAATACCCAACTGCCTCCACAACCCGGGCCGCAGTGGCCGGCGTGCAACGCGCCGGTCCAGCTCGGCCGCCTCGCCCTCCTGCGGCAATAACGTCGCCCCGTACCCGGCGCCGACCAGGCTCTTGATCGCATCGTTGTAATTCAGCTCGATCCGAGGCTCGGGGTACAACCCCGCTGCCGCAAACCACTCCCCTGTCACTCGCGAGAGCTGGGTACTGCTGTCATTGAGGATCAACGCCCTTTGCGCCAGCCAGGCCGGGGTGACCCTGGCCGGTGGCTGCCAGTCGACCGGCACGTAGGCCAGGATCGGATCGCGCCGCCAGGGCGTCACTGTCAGCCCTTTGCCGGCGACTTGCGGCAAAGCCACAAGGCCGATATCCAGCGCGCCTTCACGCAAACGCGCCAGCGATGCCTGGGACGTCAGCACCTGAACCTGCACGTCGATCCCCGGGTGCTCCACGCGCAGGTGCTCCAGCGCCTGTGGCAACAAGTGAGCGATGGCACCGGTGGAGGCGCCCAGGCGCACCCGGCCAGTCAGCCCCTCGACCTGTCGGCGTACTTCGTCCAGCGCCAGGTCGGCGTCGGCCAGCAAGCGCCGGGCGCGGGCCAGCAGTGTGTCGCCAATGGCCGTTGGGCGCACCTGGCCGCGGGCACGGCTAAGTAACGGGGCACCGATACGTGACTCCAGTTCAGCCACATGCAGGCTGATGGTGGGCGGTGCCAGGTTGAGCTGGCGGGCGGCCTCGGCGAAGGAGCCAAGGTCACTGATAACCACCAGGGTGCGCAGGCGGTCGAGGCTGATTTCACGCATGGTCTGTGCTGGCCTTTTCATTCATGAAACATGAACATCAGCATCATGATATTCAAATTTCCATTAACTCAGCCACAGGCGAGCATAGGTCATCCCAACCCTACCGGACCCTGACCATGCACACCCCTGTTGTTTTCATCGATGGCGACCAAGGCACCACCGGCCTGCAGATCCATGCACGCCTGCACGGCCGCAGCGACCTGCGCCTGCTCACCCTCCCCGAAGCCGAGCGTAAAGACCCGCAATGCCGCCGCGAGGCCATCAACAGCGCTGACATCGCCCTGTTGTGCCTGCCCGACGACGCCGCCCGTGAGGCCGTGGCGGCGATCCATAACCCGCAGGTGCGGGTGATCGACGCCAGCTCGGCGCATCGCACCACACCGGGCTGGGTCTATGGCCTGCCGGAACTCGACGAGCAGCAAGCCGAGCGCATTGCCCTAAGCAAACGCGTCAGCAACCCAGGCTGTTACCCTACCGGCGCCATTGCCCTGCTGCGCCCGCTGGTCAAGGCCGGGTTACTACCCGCCGACTACCCGCTGGGCATCCATGCCATTTCCGGCTACTCCGGCGGAGGCCGGACGGCGGTCGAGCGCCACGAACACCCCGGCGCGAGCAAGGCACCGACCCTGCAACTGTATGGGCTGGAACTGGCGCACAAGCACGTACCCGAAATTCAGCAGCACGCCGGGCTGTCAGCACGGCCGGTGTTCATGCCCGGCTATGGGGCCTACCGCCAGGGCATCGTGTTGAGCATCCCGCTGCAACTGCGCCTGCTACCCGGCCAGGTCAGCGCTGACCAGCTGCAGGCCTGCCTGGAACAGCACTACCAGGGCGCCCGCCACGTACAGGTGATGCCGCTGCACCAACAAGGCGCAGCAGCCAACCTTGACCCCGAAGCATTGAACGACAGCAACGACCTGCGCCTGGCACTGTACGCCAACCCCGAGCATGGCCAGGTATTGCTCACTGCGGTGTTCGATAACCTGGGCAAAGGTGCCTCGGGTGCTGCGGTGCAAAACCTCGACCTGATGCTCGGTGCATTAAAGGCACAAGGCTGACACGGCAAAACCGGTTAGACTGTACAACCCGCGTCTACACTGCGTGGGCTGTATTCACACCCGCCGGAGCCTGCCCCCCCGATGTTCATCCTGAGCCGCCTCGACAGCGTGCCGCCCGAGTCTTTCCAGAACCAGATCCGCGAACTGGTGATCCACAATGTCGGTGAATTGAGCAGTGTTGCCATCGCCGCCGACAACCCGCTGTACCCGCTGTACCAGTACGGCGTTGGTATGGAAGTGCACCAGTACCTGCAAGCGCTGGACGGCACCCGCGGCCTGGCCGTGGCGCTAACCCTGGCGCTGGATGCCGAAGCGCCGGACCAGTTGCTTGGCTTTGCCCTGTCGCTGCCGGCCGAGGACGATGAGCAAGCATGCTCATTGGCATTTCTTGCCGTGCGCGACAGCCACCGCCGCCAGGGCATCGCACGCGCCTTGCTGGGCGACCTGCAGGCACGCCATGCCTGTGTGGAACTGAATGCCTTTGCCAATCAGGTGCCTTGGTTTGAGGCGATGGGCATGCAAGTGGTGGCCGCCAATGGGCCGCAGGTGCTCATGAGCAGTACCGGGCTGGCCAGTGGCGCATTGATCGGGCGGTTGGACATTGCGCCGATTTATCAGACGGCAGAAGTGCTGCAGATTCATACCTACCTGCTTAACCAGAAGGGTGAGGATGCGATGATCGAAGCCGAACAGATGCGCGATGAGCGGCTGGATGAATTGACCGTTCAGGCTCAGGAGTGTGTACGTCAGCGCAAGATGGTGCATTGATCTGAAGACCTCTTCGCGGGCAAGCCCGCTCCCACAGGTATTTGAATTCAAAGACAACGCTATACCTGTGAGCGGGTTCACCCGCGAAAAGGCCCCACTGGCCCCTCAGCCATGCACCCAGCGTCGATGCAGCCCTCGCGCCAAGGCATCCAGCACAAACCCCAACACGCCAATCAGCAGCACCATCGCCATCAGCTCGGAATACGCCAGCCGGTCACGCGTATCGAGGATGAAATACCCCAACCCCGCACTCACCCCAAGCATTTCGCACGGCACCAGCACGATCCACAGAATGCCAATGGCCAGCCGCACGCCGGTCAGCACATGGCCGATCACCCCCGGCACGATCACCTTGCACAACGTCTCCCAACGCGTGGCACTCAGGCTGCGGCTCAGTTGCAACCAGCGGGGGTCCAGCTGCCTGACCCCGGCCGCCGTGTTCAGCAAAATCGGCCACAACGCGGCGAACGCCAGCAAGAAGTAGATAGGCTGGTCACCCACGCCCATCAACATCACCACCACCGGCATCCACGACAGCGGCGATATCATGCGCAGGAACTGAAACGCCGGGGTGGTTGCCGCCTCCAGGTGCCGGTAACTGCCAACCAGCAGGCCCAACGGCACGCCGATGAGCAGTGCCAGCAACAGCCCGACCAGGATGCGCTTGAGGCTGACCCAGATATGCCCGTAGACCTCACCCTGCCCCAGCAACTCGAACAGGCTGTCCAGGGTTGCCGCCGGAGAAAAGCGCGCCGACAGCCCGTCAGCCTGGCCGAACACGGCAACGCCAGCCCACCAAAGCAACAACAAACCCAGCAATCCGGCCAGGCCAAGGCCGGCATGTACGACATGCGTTCGCATCAGACCGCAAACTCCTCGCTACGCTCGAAGTTGTCGGCAATGCCGAACACCGACGGGCCACCCACCGCAGCGATGGCATTGCGTACGAATCGGTCGTCGACCAGGTCGCGGGCAGTCTGCGCCGGATCAAGGCCGGCAAGAAACGCATTGTCGCCTTCGATCAGGGTGGTTTTCAGGCGTTTGACAAGTTCCTCGGTGTAGCTGGGGAACGGATACGGCTGGAAGTCGATGCGCTTTTCGTCCCACTGCTGATGCCGAATGGCACCGCTGGCAAGGTAGACGGCGCGGTCCTCGGCGGCCGGGGCCAGCACCTTGGTCAGCACGGCAGGCTCATGCGGGGTGTACTTGTTGGGGCCGGCCTTGGACAGCAAGGCAGCGGCTTCGGCGCGGTGGTCGCGGGTCCAGTGCTGAGCCTTGACAATGGCGTTGACAACCTTCTGCGACCACTCCGGGCGGTTGTTCAGATCATGCTCATGCATGAACACCACGCAGCACGCGTGGTTGCGCCACACATCGCCAGTAAAACGCTGTACGCGGCCAACCTTGAGGTTCTCGGCCAGGGCGTTGAACGGCTCGGCGACGATGTAGCCGGCAATGCGCTTGCTGGCCAAAGCGGGCGGCATGTCGGAGGGTGGCAGCACCAGCAGGTTGACTTCGGTGGCAGTGAACTGGGCGTTGGCCGGCTTCGACACTGGCGTCAGGCCGTTGTCGTTGAGCATCTGCTGCAGCACCACGTTATGGATCGAGTACCAGAACGGGATGGCCACCGTCTTGCCACCGAGCTGTTTCATATCGGTGATGTCCGGGGCCACGGTCAGGCCCGAACCGCCCACGTGGTTCCACGCCACGACCTTGGCCGGCACCTTGCTGCCGTAACGCGCCCACACCGTCATCGGCGACAGCAAATGGATGACGTTGACCTGGCCAGAAATGAACGCCTCGATCACCTGTGCCCAACTGCGTAACAACACCGGGCGCTCGGCCTTGATACCTTCGGCCTCGAACAGGCCATTGTTGTGCGCCACCAGCAATGGCGTGGCGTCGGTGATCGGCAGGTAGCCGATGCGCACCGGCGCATCCGGCTCGGCGGCAGCGCGCGCCTGCAAGCTCGACAGCAATGGCAGCGCACCCGCCGCCGTAAGCAGGGCGCCAAGCTTGAGAAAATCGCGACGCGAAGAAGAGGAACAGCAGTCATCCATGCACATGGACAGCCTCCGAGGGCAACGGGGTTGGGGTAGGTTCTACGGTGCGGCTTGCCCGCCGAAGGGTTTTGAGGATTTCGATACGCAAGGCACCCAATTCTTCAACCCGCTGCGCGCGTGGTTGCGGCAGGTCGATGTGCCATTGGCCGAGGATGTGCGCTGGGTGGTTGCCCAGTAGCAGAACCCGGTCGGACAGCAGCAGCGCTTCGTCGATATCGTGGGTGATCAGCACCGCCGCCGTGTTGTGGGTGGCGATCAGTTGCAGCAGCAGTTGCTGCATGTCGGCCCGGGTCACTTCATCCAGCGCGCCGAAGGGTTCGTCCAGCAACAGCACTTCGGGCTGGCGGGCCAGGCAACGGGCCAGCGCCGTGCGCTGGGCCATGCCGCCGGACAACTGCGCCGGGTACTGGCCACGGGCGTGGGCCAGGCCCACGGCGGCAATCGCATGGTCGATACGCGCGCGCCGCTCGGCAGCATCCAGCTTCGGCTGGCGGGCGAAGTCCAGGCCAAAGGCAACATTCTTCTCCAGGCTCAGCCAGGGCAGCAGGCTCGGGTCCTGAAAGGCCACTGCCAGCCGTGGGTGCGGCCCCTGCAAGGGTTGGCCGCGCAAGGTCACACTGCCGCCACGGGGCTGCTGCAGCCCTGCCAGCACCCGCAGCAGGCTGGACTTGCCGACGCCACTGGGGCCAAGAATGCTCACCACCTCGCCCGGGGCCAATTGCAGGTCAAACTGCGCCAGCACTTGCTGCCAGCCACCCTCACCCGGGTAGCCCAGGCTGATATCGCAGGCTTCGAGCAACACGTGGCTCATGCGGCGCCCGCCTGGCGTTGCAGTTCGGCACGCAATTGCACCAGGCTGGGGGTAACGATCGGCACGAAGGCCGATTCGCGCCAGCGGCGGGCAAAGCCTTCGCCATATTCGCTGAGATAGGCCTTGCCACCGCTGGCCTGCAACTCCAGTTGCACGGCATCGGCGGCACTTTCAGCCAGGGTGATGCGCAACTTGAACAACGCCGCTGGCTGCTGCTGGAAGCGGCCATCGAGCAACCCCTGCTTGAGCTCGCTCACGGTGTTCTCCAGGCGCTCACTCAGTACCTGACGGGCTTCATCGAGGAACGAGGCACGCCCATGCAGATGCGCCTGCACCTCTTCCAGCGCCCGTCGCGCCAAGCCGATGGCCATCCCGCATTGCAATGCCAGGAAAGCCGGGCGTACCCGCGGCAGGAATTCGCGGGCGTTCTCGTGCAGCAACCAGTCACGCGCCAGCGGCACCTGGTGGAAAGCCAGCGCCGCCGTGTTGCTCGATTGCAGCCCCATCAGTTGCAAGTCATCGGAGCGCTGGAGGCCCTGGGCGTCTGATGGTATGGCGAGCACGAACGGCGTACCGCCGGCTTCGTCTTCGATGGCCGCCGCTACCACGAAGCCGCTCTTGCGCAGGTTGGTCACCCAGTGCAAGCGCCCTTCCAGGTGCCAGCCATCAGCTACCGGCCGGCCACGCACCTGCAGCGCTTCGATGCCGGACAGGAACTTCATGGCGTTGGACAGCCCGGTGGCACCCGCCAGTTCGCCCGTCAACAGGCGCGGCAGCAAGCGCTCACGCAATGGCTGGTTGGGGCTGTGTAACAGGTATTCAATAAAGGCACGCTGGCCCCAGCAGACGAAGGCTGAAGCCAACGAACGGCTGGCAATCGCGGCGATGGCCTCGACGGCGTCGGTCACCTGCCCGCCCGTGCCACCCAAGGCCGGGTCGACACCAATGCGCAGCAGCTGTGATTCGGCGATCTGTGCCAGCACCTGTTGCGGTTCGCACAGGCCCCGGTCGATGGCCTCGGCATTGGCATCCAGCCAGTGACGAAATGCGCAATCTTGCATGGTCTTGCTCCTTTGGGAACGCCGGGGCCGCCTTGCGGCCCATTCGCGGCACAAGGCCGCTTCTACAACGACCGCATCAAGGCCGCTATCACAGGTGAGTTACGCAGAAGGCTGCCAACGGTATTTGCCAAGCTCTTCATTGAGCGGCGTCTGGGCGAAAACATTAGCAAAGTTGCACAGGGTTGCGAGGCTCACGCCCAGAATCACCTCCAGTGCGTTGCCTTCGCTGAACCCGGCTGCGCGGAAGGCCTGGTAGGTGGCCTCGCTGACATTGCCACGGGTGGCGATCACTTCGCGGGCAAACGCGGCCAGGGTTTCGTAACGGGCGTCGGGCAGTTCGCCACGGGCGCGCAGGGCATCGACCACGTCCTGCGGCAGCTTGGCCTTGTTCAGTGCCACGGCGGTGTGGCCAGCCACACAAAAGTCGCAGCCGTGCTGGGTAGCGGCAATCAGTTGCACCACTTCACGCTCGGCCAGGCTCAGCTCGGACTTGCCGTTGAGCGCCGAAACGGTCACGTAGGTTTCCAGCGCCGCCGGGGCGTTGGCCAGCACACCCAGCAGGTTGGGGATGAAGCCTGAGTTTTTCTGGGCATTCTCGAGGAATGGACGGGCCGCTTCCGGGGCGCTCTGCAGGGTGTGTAAAGTAATGCGGGAGGACATGGAGTGGTCTCCTTTGATGGTGGTCACTACAGTCTGTTGGTTATAAGAATTACCCTCCATATTCATCAGTCGCCTTTCCTTGCTCCTGAGTGTTTGTATTAGATGATTTCGTCCAGCCACCTTGTCGATTGGTTATTAGAGGGCCTGGAGCTCGATGCCAGCCTGTTTCATGTCGGGCGCTACTGTGGCGGCTGGCACGCCAGCACCCAAGGCATGGGCCGCGCCAGCTTCCACCTGGTGGTGCAAGGGTATTGCTGGCTGCACCTCGACGGCGAAGCGCAACCGGTGCGCCTGGAAAAGGGCGATGCAGTATTCCTGTTACGCGACCTTGCCTATCGCTTGTCCAGCGACCACGACCCGGCCGACGCCTGTGCCCAACCGCGCCAGGCCATGCAGGCGCTGGACAGTGAGGCCAGTGACGGCGTAGGGCTGGTCTGCGGCTTCTTCCACTTTCAGTCCGGCCTGTCATCGC
Organism: Pseudomonas sp. yb_9; assembly: GCF_043103635.1. Taxonomy (NCBI): domain Bacteria; kingdom Pseudomonadati; phylum Pseudomonadota; class Gammaproteobacteria; order Pseudomonadales; family Pseudomonadaceae; genus Pseudomonas; species Pseudomonas sp. yb_9. The sequence goes on from NZ_JBICKA010000110.1 coordinate 83,557, forward strand.
TGATTGTCGAGGGCCTGGCTGACTGGATCTTGCTGCACGCCGAAGACCCCGCCGGCAGTGCGGCGCGGGCGCTGTTCGAGCTGATTCTGGAAGAGTGCCGACGTACCGCAGGCCCGTCGCAGGCGTTGCTGGAGCGGCTGACGCACCTGTTGTTCCTGTACGTGCTGCGCCAGCAGGTCATTGCCGGGCAGTCACTGGGCGGGCTGGTCGCCCTCGCCCGCCAGCCGGCGTTTGCCGGTTTGCTGGAGCAATTGATCGAGCAACCGGGGCAGGCCTGGACACTGGAAAGCATGGCTGCCTGCACCGGCTTGTCACGCTCGGCATTTTTCAAGCGCTTCAATGAGCTGGCCGGGCAATCGCCGGGGCAGGTGCTGTTGGCTTTGCGTATGCGCCATGCCCGCCAGTTACTGCGGGCGGGGAATACCGTGGAGCAAGTAGGCGCGCAGGTGGGGTATCAGTCGGTGGCGGCATTTACCCGGGCGTTTGCCAAGGCGGTGGGGGTGCAGCCAGGCGCTTATCGACGGCAGCATGAAGGGCGCTGACCTGTACTGGCCTCTTCGCGGGCTCACCCGCGAAGAGGCCAGTACAGGCACCACATTCAGACTTGGCTGACAGGTATATCCCCGCCACCTTTACCTTCGCGCCGCTCTCCCATCCAGCTGTTCACCTGCTGCCCGAACTCGGCCGACGCCTTGCGCCCGAACCGCCGGGCCAAGTCAAGAATGGTCTGCTGCGCCAGCGCTTCCTCCATGCGCTTCTGCGCCCCCAGCATCACCGCGTGGATCGCACAGGTGCCCTCGGTCGCCCAGCCAGGTGGCGAGCCGTCGAACAGGCTGCAGCGCTCACGCACCTCGCGACAGTCGAAAATCTTCTTCGGCCCGTCGATGGCATTGACGATATCCAGCACCGTGATTTCGTCCGACGGCCGCGCCAGCCGGAAACCGCCGCGTACGCCCTCGGTAGCCGCCACCAACCCGGCACGGGCCAGTTTGGTGAAAACTTTGGCCAGGTACTCCTGAGGCACACCCTGCAACTCCGCCAGGTCGCGCACGCTGGACTCGCGTGAATCGCCACGTTCGTCCACCAGGAACAGCAGGCAATGGATGCCATATTCGACGCCAGCACTGTAGAGCGACATGTCAATCTCCGACCAATATTGTCGCAAATAATACGCCGAACGCATTGGATGGGCAAAGCAGACAGTTGCCGCCTGTCGGTTCAGCCCACACCTCTGAGCCTGCAAATACAGCCATCTGATCCCTTTTCAGGCGGCGCGAGGCACCGGCGTGCTCGAAAAAAGACTTGCCGGGAGAAACTACGACCAATACAGTCGTAGTTATTCGAGCGGCATCCACCCGTCCTCGAAGCCCTCTTCGAACCTTGCGGAGCATCTACATGAAATCGAACATCCTCATCATCGGTGCCGGCTTTGCCGGTGTCTGGAGCGCCCTGAGCGCCGCTCGCCTGCTCGACCAGGCCCAGCGCGACGACCTGAGCATCAGCGTGCTCGCCCCGCAAGCAGAACTGCGTATTCGTCCGCGCTTCTACGAAGCCAACGCGCATACCTTGAAGGCCCCCGTGGGTGAGTTGTTCGAAGCCGTTGGCGTGCGCTTCATCACTGGCAACGCCGAGGCCATCGATGCCGATGCACGCAGCGTCAGCTACATCGACAGCCACGGCCAGCGCCAGCAGATCGCCTACGACCGCCTGATCCTCGCCGCCGGCAGCCAGGTAGCGCGCCCAGCAGTCCCGGGCCTGGCCGAGCACACGTTCGATGTCGACCAGATGGAATCGGCTGTTCGCCTGGAGCAGCACCTGACGGGTCTGGGGGCCCTGCCCGCTTCACCTGCCCGCAACACCGTGGTGGTCTGTGGCGGTGGTTTCACCGGTATCGAAACCGCCACCGAAATGCCCGCCCGACTGCGTGCCATCCTGGGTGACGATGTACGGGTGCTGCTGGTTGACCGTGGTGTCAGCATTGGCGCAGCATTGGGTGCTGGCATCAAGCCGTCGATCGTTGCGGCCTCGGAACAGGCCGGGGTCGAATGGCTGACCGATACCTCGGTGGTGGCTGTGGATGCAGGCGGCGTCACCCTCGACAACGGCGAATACATCGCCAGCAGCACCGTAATCTGGACCGTCGGTGTCAAGGCCAGCCCGCTGACCGCACAGGTTGCCGGCGAGCGTGACAACTTCGGCCGGCTCAAGGTCGATGACCACCTGAAAGTGGTGGGCCAGCAGCACATCTACGCCACCGGTGATACCGCCTGGGCCGCTGTCGATGAAATCGGCAACCACGCCCTGATGACCTGCCAGCACGCCATTCCCATGGGTCGCCACAGCGGCAACAACGCCATGGCTGACCTGCTTGGGGTTGCACCGGTGGTCTACCGCCAACCGAAGTACGTCACCTGCCTTGACCTGGGTGAATGGGGCGCGGCTTACAGCGAAGGCTGGGAGCGCGAACTGAAGCTGCAAGGCCAGGAAGGCAAGGACCTCAAGCGCCAGATCAACTCGGTATGGATCTACCCGCCCGCGGCTGATCGTGCCGTGGCCTTGGCTGCTGCCGACCCGATGATTGCGATCGTTTGACAGCAAGATCCTGACAAAACCGTCAATAAACGACGGTTTTGTCAATTATCTCGTTACATTGTTGGACTGTTCAACAATGATGGCCATATGGCATCATTCAAACCAAAAAAGTATTCAAGAGGGTGAGGCAACACTACTAATCCGCAGCGCATCAAGAGCCTGGCGCCCTACCGGTGACCCGGCTTTCCGACCAAGCTCCTGAGGCCTGCACGCCACCGTCAAGGAGCATTCCATGCAGTTACGGAATATGAAGATCGGCATTCGCGCTGCCAGCGTATTTGCCCTGTTGGGCATCCTGGTCCTGTTCATGGGCCTTATCGCACTCTATGAAACCCGCGAGATGGACAAGGCCACCGACGAGATCCGTGTCACCTGGATGCCCGCCGTGGTAGCCCTGGGTGACATCAGCAGCAACCTGGGCCGCGCACGGGCTTTCACCTTGCGCGCCGCACTGGACGACAACCCCGCCGAGCGCGCACGCAACCTGCAACTGCTCGAAGGCATCAACGCCGAGCTCAAAGGCGGGTTGAAAGACTACGCCGACACCATCATCGCGGCCGACGAGCGCGCCCTGTTCAACACCTTCACTGACGCACACCAAGAGTACCTCGACCTGCAGGTAAAAGTGCTGCAGGACATTGCCGCAGGCCGCATGGACGATGCCAAGCAGCAGATCAGCGGCCCCCTCACGCAGCGCGCCGACACCATGATGAAGGCCATGACCGCCCTGCTCGGCTATAACAGCAAGGGTGCCGAAGACGCCTCGCAGCGCAGCAGCGATGTGGCCGACGACGCGTTCACCGCCATCATCACCTCGTTACTGGTCATCATGCTTGCCCTGGCCGCCATTGCCACCGTGCTCACCCGCAGCATCGTGGTACCACTGGCCGATGCCGTGGCTGTTGCCGAACGCGTGGCAACCGGCGACCTCACCCGGGAAATTCGCGTGACCGGTCGCGACGAGCCAGCCTTGCTCTTACGCGCTCTGGCCCGTATGCAGGAAAGCCTGCGCGATACCCTGCGCAAGATCGCCGCGTCGTCCGACCAGCTGGCCTCGGCTTCGGAAGAGCTGCACACCGTGACCGAAGACACCAGCCGCGGCCTGCACCAGCAGAGCGCGGAAATTGACCAGGCGGCCACCGCCGTCAACCAGATGACCGCCGCCGTCGAAGAGGTCGCGAACAATGCGGTCAGCACGGCCGATGCTTCCAAGGGCGCCGACCAGACCACCCGCGATGGCCGCGACCGGGTCAATCAGGCACTGGCATCCATTCAGCATCTGGTGGCTGACGTAACGGGTACCTCGGCCGAAATCGAGCAACTGGCCAGCAATGCCAACGAGATCAGCCGCGTGCTGGATGTGATTGGCGCGATTGCCGGGCAAACCAACCTGCTGGCGCTGAACGCCGCTATCGAAGCAGCCCGCGCAGGCGAGGCGGGCCGCGGCTTTGCGGTGGTGGCAGATGAGGTTCGCGCCCTCGCCCACCGTACCCAACAGTCGACGGCGGAGATCGAGCAGATGATCGCCGGTATCCAGAACGGTACCGAGCGGGCGGTGACAGCGATGCACAGCAGCCAGGGGCGTGCCACCAGCACACTGGATGTGGCGCAAGGTGCTGGTCAGGCGCTGGAAGTGATTGCCGAGGCGATTGCGTCGATCAACCAGCGCAACCTGGTGATTGCCAGTGCTTCGGAGGAGCAGGCGCAGGTGGCCCGAGAGGTTGATCGCAACCTGGTGAACATTCGTGATCTGGCGATGCAGACGTCGGCGGGAGCGAACCAGACCAGTGCGGCGGCGCAGGATCTGTCGCGGTTGGCGGTGGACTTGAACGGCATGGTCGCGCAGTTCAAGGTTTGACCTGAAACAACAGGGGCTGCGTTGCAGCCCCATTTACAGCAAAAGTCATCTATCAGTCGTTGACACTCACAACCCGCCCCGACTCCTCGGCAGCCTTGCCGCGCGTCGCCAGGCAGTAATACAACGGCACCGTGACGATCAACCCGAACAACCAGGACAAGTCCGCCCCTTCGACAATGTTGGAATACGGCCCCACATACAGCGACGTATTGGCAAACGGCAGTTGCACCAGAATCCCGCACGCATAGGCAATGATCGCGTGGTGATTGAAGCGGCCATAGATACCGCCATCAGCACTGAAGATCGACGCAATGTCGTACTGCCCCTTCTTGATCAGGTAGAAGTCGATCAGGTTGATCGAAGCCCACGGCACCAGCACCAGCAGCAGCGCCAGGATCAGGCCGATAAAGTGGCCAATGAAATCCGCCGAGGCGTTCAGGGCAACCATCCCGCAGCCCACCAGAATCACCGATGCCAGGATCACCCGCACCTTGATGCTCGGCGTCCAATCGGCCATGAAGGTCTGGATCGCGGTGACGATCGACAACACCGCGCCATACAGGTTGAGGGCGTTGTGGCTGATGATGTTGAGCAGGAACAGCACCATCAGAATCGGGCCCAGCCAGCCGGTGGCCTGTTTCACCGCATCCATGGCGTCGGTGCCTTCCGGCACGCACAGCACCGCCACCGCTCCAAAGCTGAAGCACAGGATGGTGCCCAGGGTGGCGCCGAAGTACGTGGCCCAGAATGGCTTGGCGATGCCTACTTCACGCGGCAGGTAGCGCGAGTAGTCGGAGGTGTATGGCGAGAAGCTGATCTGCCAGATGGTGCCCAATGACACGGTGGCGATGAAGCCCGACAGGTTGAATGCACCACGGCTGAAGAAGTCGGCCGGCAGGTCTTGGGCGAACATCATGATGAAGCCGGCCAGCAGCGCCGAACCCATCACCCAGGTGCCGATACGGTTCAGAATATGAATGAAGCGATAACCGATCACGCCAATGGCAGTGGCGCTGAGGGCACCGATCACGATCGCGCCCGGCATCGGCACGCTTGGGGTGATGCCATGGATGGTCTTACCCGCCAGGACGATGTTGGAAATGAAGAAGCCGACATAGATCAGCGCGGTGAAGAACACGATCAGCAAGGCGCCGTAGCGGCCGAACTGGCCACGGCTCTGCACCATCTGTGGAATGCCCAGCTGCGGTCCCTGCGCAGAGGCCAGGGCGATGACCACGCCGCCGACCAGATGGCCCAGCACAATGGCAATCAGCCCCCATAACAGATTGAGGTGGAATACCTGAACCACCATGGCGCCGGTGACGATAGGCAGTGGCGCAATGTTGGTACTGAACCAGAGGGTGAACAGGTCGCGCGCCTTCCCGTGGCGCTCGGCAGGTGGAACGTAATCGACCGTGTGATTCTCGACAAACTGGTGTTGCGACGACGGTTGGGACATAGGATTCAGCTCGAAAGGTCGTTTTTATCGTTGTAAGGAAACCGCATCCAGGGCGGCCTCTCAGCTGCGGACCATATTATGGTATTCCAAACTTTTGACAACACTGATCCGCAGGAAAAAACGCCCGCTGATCTGCTCGCAAAACCCCTGCGACAAACCGCCTCACCGCTCAAAGCCGCTATTTTCGTGGCTTAGAGCCGTTCATCGTGAAAAATCAGGGTTGAAAATTCCGCTTGCAAAATAGGTATTACGGTATACCATCAGACACATCAACGATAAAAACCGCGGACCACCGCAGCCTTTAGAGGTACACGAGATGATCGACGCAACCGTCTACAAGCACGTCCTGGGCTCCTTCCCGTCCGGCGTTACCGTCATCACCACCCTGGACGACGACGGCTCGGTTGTCGGCTTGACCGCCAGCGCTTTCTCTTCCCTGTCGATGGACCCGCCACTGGTACTGTTCTGCCCCAACTACACCTCCGACTCCTACCCTGTGCTGATCAAGCAGAAACGCTTCGCCATTCACCTGCTCTCGGGTGAACAGCAGGCTGAAGCCTATGCGTTCGCCAAAAAGGGCAAGGACAAGGCCAGTGGCATCGAGTGGACCCTGAGCGAACTGGGCAACCCCATCCTGGCCGGCGCCACCGCTGTTATCGAATGCGAACTGTGGCGTGAATATGAAGGTGGCGACCACGCCATCATGGTCGGCAAGGTGCACAACCTGATCGTCCCTGCAGAAGCGCCACGGCCGATGGTGTACTGCCGCGGCAAGATGGCCAGCCTGCCGGCCTTTGCCTGAAGCCTATTCTGAATCGAGCCCCCTGGCGCCTCCCCTGCCCGGCGCCAGCCCCTTTCAAGCGTTGAGGAAAGCCCCATGAAATTTTCGTTGTTCGTGCACATGGAACGTTGGGATGAACAGGTCAGCCACCGTCAGCTGTTCGAAGACCTGACCGAACTGACCCTGATGGCCGAAGACGGCGGTTTCAGCACCGTGTGGATTGGCGAACACCACGCCATGGAATACACCATTTCGCCAAGCCCGATGCCGCTGCTGGCCTACCTGGCCGCACGCACCGACAAGATCCGCCTGGGCGCCGGCACCATCATCGCGCCGTTCTGGAACCCGATCCGCGTGGCGGGCGAATGTGCCCTGCTCGACGTGATCAGCAACGGGCGCATGGAAGTGGGCCTGGCCCGTGGCGCCTACCAGTTCGAATTCGACCGCATGGCCAACGGCATGCCGGCCACCGACGGCGGCAAGGCGCTGCGCGAAATGGTCCCGGTAGTGCGCAAGCTGTGGGAAGGCGACTACGCCCACGACGGCGAAGTTTACAAGTTCCCCACTTCCACCAGCGTACCGAAGCCATTCAACGCCACCCCGCCGATGTGGATCGCCGCCCGCGACCCGGACTCGCACAACTTCGCCGTGGCCAACGGCTGCAACGTCATGGTCACCCCGCTGATGAAGGGTGACGAAGAAGTGCTGGACCTGAAGAACAAGTTCCAGGCCGCCTTGGACAACAACCCGGATGTGCCGCGCCCGCAACTGATGGTGCTGCGCCACACCCATGTGCACAGCCCGGCCGAGCCGGAAGGCTGGAAGGTCGGCGCCCAGGCCATCTCGCGCTTCTACCGCACCTTCGACGCCTGGTTCGGCAACAAGACCACCCCGGTCAACGGCTTCCTGGAGCCAAGCCCGGAGTCTAAGTTCGCCGAAGTGCCGGCGTTCGAGCTGGAGAACATCCGCAAGAACACCATGATCGGCACCCCGGAAGAGATCATTGCGCGCATCAAGTACTACCAGGCGCTCGGTGTCGACGAGTTCAGCTTCTGGTGCGACAACAGCCTGCCCCACGCCGAGAAGAAGAAGTCGCTGGAGCTGTTCATCAAGGAAGTGGTGCCGGCGTTCGCCTGAATTCCCATTGCCTGAACCATTGCGGGACGCGCCCGCTCACGTGGGCCCCTGCGGCCTGCATGAGCGGGCTTTTTTATGAAATCTGCGCAAGGCAGGAAGACTGTGCGATCCCTGTGGGAGCGGGCTTGCCCGCGAAGAGGCCAGTACAGACACGACAAGAATCAAGGCATCACGCCACCTTTCGTCTCCCAGCAAGAGAAATTTCTAGCCTCCTCTTGCACAACAAATATTATGGTATACCATCAGACAACAAGAGCTGATAACCCTCACCAGGAGCCACCCATGAGTTTCGAAATCCGCAAGATCGTCACCTACTCCGAAGAGACCCGCATCGAAGGCGGCAAGGCCACCGACAAGCCGGTGACCATGGTCGGCCTGGCCGTCGTGATCAAGAACCCATGGGCCGGTCGCGGTTTCGTTGAAGATCTGAAGCCGGAAATCCGCGCCAACTGCTCGGAGCTGGGTGCCCTGATGGTCGAGCGCCTGACTGCCGCCATCGGCGGTGCCGACAAGATCGAAGCCTACGGTAAAGCTGCAGTAGTGGGCGCCGATGGCGAAATCGAGCACGCCTCGGCGGTGATCCACACCCTGCGCTTCGGCAACCACTATCGCGAAGCGGTACAGGCCAAGAGCTACCTGAGCTTCACCAACAAACGTGGCGGCCCAGGCACCTCGATCCAGATCCCGATGATGCAGAAGGACGACGAAGGCCTGCGTTCGCACTACATCACCCTGGAAATGCAGATCGAAGACGCCCCGCGTGCCGATGAAATCGTCGTGGTCCTCGGCGCTGCCGACGGCGGCCGCCTGCACCCGCGCATCGGCAACCGCTACATCGACCTGGAAGAACTGGCTGCCGAAAAAGCCAACGCTCAATAACAACAACCAAAACGGGGCCGGGGCGTGGCGTGCTTACCCGCCGCGCCCGACCTTCAAGGAGCGCCCTCCATGATTCAGCCTGTCGCTGAACACACCCCAGCCGGCACCAGCTACCTGTCCGTCGGCCAGGGCCAACCCGTGGTATTGATCCACGGCGTGGGCCTGAACAAGGAAATGTGGGGCGGTCAGATCGTTGGCCTGGCCAACGACTACCGCGTCATCGCCTACGACATGCTCGGCCACGGCCAAAGCGCCCTGCCGGCTGCCGACATCGGCCTGGAAGGCTACGCCGCCCAGCTCGCCGAACTGCTCGACCACCTGCAAATCACACAAGCGACCGTGATCGGCTTCTCCATGGGCGGCCTGGTTGCCCGTGCATTTGCCCTGAACTACCCGCAACGCCTGGCAGCACTGGTGGTACTCAACAGCGTGTTCAACCGCACCCCCGAGCAGAGTGCCGGCGTTATCGCCCGCGCCGCCCAGGCGGCGCAGCTGGGCCCCGACGCCAACGTCGACGCCGCCCTGGACCGCTGGTTCAGCCGTGAATACAAGGCTGCCAACCCGGCACAGGTCGCCGCCATTCGCCAGGTACTGGCGAGCAACGACCCGCAGGGCTATCACACCACCTATTCGCTGTTCGCCACCCAGGACATGTACCGCGCCGACGACCTGGGCAGCATCCAGGTGCCGACGCTGATCGCCACCGGCGAACTCGACTCGGGCTCTACCCCGGCCATGACCCGCCAGCTCGCCGCCAGCATTCCGGGTGCGCACAGTGTGGTCCTCGCCGAGCAACGGCATATGATGCCGGTAGAAGCCCCGCGTGAAGTCAACAAGATGCTGCTGGACTTCCTCGCGCAAGCCCGCACCCTCACCGAATCCGCCAAGGGGATTGTTGCATGACCCTCGTTCGTTTCCAGATGTGCATCGACGGCCAATGGCGCGATGCCCAGAGCGGCAAGACCTTCGACAGCCTCAACCCGGCCACCGCTCAGGCCTGGGCGCAACTGCCCGATGCCGATGAAGCCGACGTCGAACTGGCGGTGCAGGCCGCCCAGCGTGCCTTCGACAGCAAGGAATGGCGCAGCATCACCGCCACTGCGCGCGGCAAGCTGCTGCGTCGCCTGGGCGACCTGATTGCCGAAAACAAGGAGCACCTGGCACAGCTGGAAAGCCGCGACAACGGCAAGCTGATCCGCGAAACCCGCGGCCAGGTGGGCTACCTGCCAGAGTTCTTCCACTACACCGCGGGCCTTGCCGACAAGCTCGAAGGCGGCACCCTGCCGCTGGACAAGCCCGACCTGTTCGCCTACACAGTGCACGAGCCGATTGGCGTAGTGGCCGGCATCATCCCGTGGAACAGCCCGCTGTACCTCACCGCGATCAAGCTGGCCCCGGCCCTGGCCGCCGGCAACACCATCGTGCTCAAACCGTCCGAGCACGCCTCGGCGACCATCCTCGAACTGGCCCGCCTGGCCCTTGAGGCCGGTTTCCCGGCCGGTGTGGTCAACGTGGTCACCGGTTACGGCCCAAGCACCGGCGCGGCGCTGACCCGCCACCCGCTGGTGCGCAAGATCGCCTTCACCGGCGGCGCCGCCACCGCGCGCCACGTTGTGCGCAGCAGTGCCGAAAACTTCGCCAAGCTGTCGCTGGAGCTGGGCGGCAAGTCGCCAAACATCATCTTTGCCGACGCCGACCTGGACAGCGCCATCAACGGCGCTGTGGCCGGCATCTATGCAGCCTCCGGGCAAAGCTGCGTGGCCGGTTCGCGCCTGCTGGTACAGGACGAGATCTTCGACGAGTTCGTCGAACGCCTGATTGCCCGTGCCAAGCGCATTCGCATCGGCAACCCGCAGGACGACGCCAGCGAAATGGGCCCTATGGCCACCGCCCAGCAACTGGCCGTGGTCGAAGGCCTGGTCGCTGCGGCCAAGGCCGAAGGTGCCAAGCTGCACATGGGCGGCAAGCGTGCTGAAGTCGAAGGTCAAGGCTGGTTCTACGAGCCGACCTTGTTCGAGTGCGACAGCAACGCGATGACCATCATGCAGGAAGAGGTGTTCGGCCCGGTTGCCGCGGTGATCCGCTTCAAGACCGAGGAGGAGGCACTGGAAATCGCCAACGACTCGCAGTTCGGCCTGGCCGCCGGCATCTGGACCCGCGACCTGGGCCGTGCCCACCGCCTGGCCCGCGACGTGCGCTCGGGGATTATCTGGGTCAACACCTACCGCGCCGTGTCGGCCATGGCACCGATCGGCGGCTTCAAGAACAGCGGCTACGGCCGCGAGAGCGGCATCGATTCGGTGCTGGCCTATACCGAGCTGAAGACCGTGTGGATCAACCTGTCCACCGCGCCGATGCCCGACCCGTTCGTGATGCGTTAAGAGGAACACGAGATGATCGAACCCGGCATCTACAAAGACGTGATGGGCTCCTTCCCGTCCGGCGTCACGGTAGTCACCACGCTGGACGCCGACGGCGCCATCGTCGGCATCACCGCCAGCGCCTTCAGCGCGCTGTCGATCGACCCGGCGCTGGTGCTGTTCTGCCCCAACTACGCCTCCGACACCTACCCGATCCTGCGCGACAGCAAGCAGTTCGCGATTCACCTGCTGTCCGTCGAGCAAACGGCCGAAGCCTATGCCTTCGCCGGTAAAGGCAAGGACAAGGCCAAAGGCATCGACTGGCACCTGAGTGAGCTGGGCAACCCGCTGCTGACCAAGGCTACGGCGATCATCGAGTGCGAACTGTGGCGCGAGTATGACGGCGGGGACCATGCGATCATCGTGGGCGCCGTGAAAAACCTGGTGCTGCCCGAGCAGCCAGTAACGCCGATGGTGTACCACAAAGGCAAGCTGGGCGCCCTGCCGCCCTTGGGCTGATCTTGGAATCGCCGGCGATGGGCCGCACAGCGGCCCCCGTTTCACCCCTTTTAAGGGGCCGCGCTAATCGTCTCCCCCTCGGTTGCGGCCCCTGTTTTCTTCCGGAGTACTGCACATGAGCAACGAAAAGTACGAGAAAGGCTTGCAGATCCGCACCCAGGTGCTGGGCGAGGACTACGTCAACCGCTCGATCCAGAACGCCGACGCGTTCACCCAGCCGTTGCAGGAACTGGTCACAGAATACTGCTGGGGCCACGTCTGGGGCCGCGAAGGCTTGTCGCTCAAAGAGCGCAGCATGATAAACTTGGCCATGATTTCCGCACTCAACCGGCCCCACGAACTCAAGCTGCACATTCGGGGCGCACTGCGCAATGGCCTGAGCCGTGAACAGATTCGCGAAATCCTGCTCCAGGTCGGCATTTACTGCGGCGTACCCGCGGCGGTGGAGAGCTTCCGCCTGGCCCGTGAAGCGTTTGCCGAAGCCGATGCGGAGCCAACCCGTTAACAACGGGCTGTTCGAACCACTGCATGGAAAGCCTCGGTTCGGGGCGTTCCGCGATGTTGGCGCAACAGCCTCATAAAGAGCGCACCTGATGAAACGCCAGCCACTCGACGACAGCTTCAAGGTCAACCGCAACCCCGTTACCCTGCGCGAAATCGTGCTCGACAAGCTGCGCGCCGCGATCATGAACTTCCACCTGCTGCCAGGCGACCGCCTGGTCGAGCGCGACCTCTGCGACCGCCTTGGGGTCAGCCGTACCTCGGTACGCGAAGCGCTGCGACACCTGGAATCCGAAGGCCTAGTGGAATTCGCCGACGCCAAGGGCCCGCGCGTCGCCATTATCACCCTGGAAGATGCCCGCGACATCTACGAGCTGCGTTGCGTGCTCGAAGGCCTGATCGTGCAGTTGTTCACCCTCAACGCCAAAGCCAAGGACATCCGTGCCCTGGAACGTGCGCTGGAGGTCAACCGCGAGGCCCTCGAAGAAGGCGAACTGCAACAGGTGCTGGACTCGGTTCAAGGTTTCTACGATGTGCTGCTGGAAGGTTCCGGCAACCAGGTGGCGGCCCAGCAGCTGCGCCAGTTGCAGGCGCGCATCAGCTACCTGCGTGCTACATCTGTGTCGCAGGAAAACCGCCGGGGCGCCAGCAACCGCGAAATGGAAAAGATCGTCGAGGCGATCAAGGGTGGCGACCCGCTGGTGGCTCACCAGGCCTCGGTCGACCACGTCCGCGCTGCCGCCAAGGTAGCCCTGGACTACCTGCGCCAGAAGCAGGATGACAACGCCAAGGTACGCGACATTGTCGAGCCCCTGGCCCTGAAGGAACCCCGTATAGGTCGCTGATCATGCCCAACGCCCCGCGCTACTGCCCGCACTGCACCACGGAACTGGCCCGGGGCGTTCCCACAGGCGATACCCACGAACGCCTGCACTGTACCGGCTGCGGCTACATCCACTACGTCAACCCGAAGATCATCGCCGGCTGCATCATCGAGCGCGATGGCAAGTACCTGCTGTGCCAGCGCGCCATCCCCCCGCGCCCGGGCACCTGGACCTTGCCGGCTGGTTTCATGGAGGCCGGCGAAACCACCGAGCAGGCGGCGCTGCGCGAGGTGTGGGAAGAAAGCGGCGTACGTGCCGACATCGTTTCGCCTTACTCGATTTTCAGCGTGCCGAAAATCAGCGAGGTGTACATCATCTTCCGCGCCATCGCCATCGAAGAAACCGGGCAGTACGGGGCAGAAACGCTGTCGTACAAGTTCTTCGAACCGGATGAGATTCCGTGGGACGAGATCTACTACCCGGCGATCCGGCAGATACTGGAGCGCTACATCCTTGAGCGGCAGGCAGGGGTTTACGGTATTTACATGGGCAACGATGACTCTGGCAAGGTGCACTTCATTCGCTAGCCCGTACCGGCGAAGCGGCCGGCACAAGCCTGCACAAACCCCTCGCCAATCGCCTATTCTCGGTGCACCCTAAAGGCTTTATGCAAACGGACCGGCAGAGCACATGGCAAAATGGCTAGACGGCGGCGGACTGATGGCCGAACGCATCCGCAACCACGACTGGGCCGCCACGCCTCTGGGCCCGCTCGAACACTGGCCAGACGCTCTGAAAACCACCCTGGCCCTGTGCCTGGCATCGCGCTTTCCACAGGCCGTGCTGTGGGGCCCGGACCTGCTCACCCTGCACAATGACGCCTTCACCCCGATTCTCGGGCGCAAGCCCCTGGCGTTGGGCATCCCCTTCCGCGACGTGTGGCAGGAAGCCTGGGCGGACATCGGCAGGATGGCCGACCGCGCGTTGGCTGGCGAGGCGGTGTACATAGAAGACTTTCCGCTGACGATTAACCGCAACGGCGGCCCGGAACGCGCCTATTTCACCTTCTGCTACAGCCCCATCCGTGACCATGACGGCACGGTGTTGGGCATGCTCGACACCGTGACCGAAACCACGGCCAGCGTGATCGCCAACCAGCGCCTCAACTTCCTTGACCAACTCGGCCGCGCCGTGGCCGAAGCCACAGCCTCGGACCAGATACTGGCCACCACAACGCGTATGCTGGTGGAACACCTGGGGCTGTCCAGCTGCGCCTATGCGGTGATGGACCCGGACGAAGACGGCTTTACCATCTGCGGTGACTCAGTAGCCCACGGCGCGCCACGGCTGGTGGGCCAGTACCAGTTGCACGACTTCGGTCGCCTGGCGTTCAGCCGCCTGCGCAGCGGCCTGCCCCTGGTGATCAACGACAACCTCAGTGAACTGGCTGCCGATGAGGCAGCCACCTTTCAGGCCATCGGCATCACTGCCACCATCTGCATGCCACTGATGAAAGGCGGTCGCCTGACCGCATTGATGGCCATCCATGACTGCGTGCCGCGCGAATGGACCGATTACGAACTGGCTTTGCTCAGTGAAGTCACCGAACGCTCCTGGGCCCACATCCAGCGGGTACAAGCCAATGCCAAAGTGCGCGAAGCCATGGCGGCGCTCGAAGCACTCAATGCCACCCTCGAACATCGCGTCGAAGAGCGCACTACCCAGTTACTGCACACCGAAGCCGTGCTGCGCCAGACCCAAAAGCTTGAAGCCATCGGCCAACTGACTGGTGGTGTTGCCCACGACTTCAACAATTTGCTGACCATCATCCGCTCCTCGCTGCATTTTCTGCAGCGCCCAAGCCTCGATGAAAAGCGCCGCGAACGCTACCTCAAGACCATGTCCGACACGGTCGACCGCGGTGCCAAGCTGACGGGGCAGTTGCTGGCCTTTGCCAGGCGCCAGGCCCTCAGCCCTCAGGTGTTCGAAGCCGGGCCACGGCTGGAAGCCATGGCCGACATGCTCGACACCGCCACCGGTGCGCGCATCCAGGTGGAGCTGCAGTTGCCAGAGGCGCCTTGCCACATCCGCGCCGACCTCAGCCAACTGGAAACTGCGGTGATCAACCTGATGCTCAATGGCCGTGACGCCATTGCAGGTGAAGGCACTTTGCAACTGCGCTTGCTGGCTGACCAGCGCCTGCCTGCCTTGCGTGGCCAGCCTGTGCAGGCAGGCACATTTGCGGCGATTTCGGTGAGTGACGGCGGTGTGGGCATTGCCGCCGAACTGCTGGAGCGTATCTTCGACCCGTTCTTCACCACCAAGGCGCCAGGCGAAGGCACCGGTCTCGGGCTTTCGCAGGTGTTCGGCTTTGCCAAGCAGTCGGGCGGGGATGTGCAGGTGCACAGCACCCCGGGTCAGGGCACCACGTTCACCCTTTATTTGCCTCAGGAGGCGCCGCCAGCGGCTCCGACGGCAGACACCATGGCCAGCCCACAGGCTCAGGCGCAAGGTGAGCAGCGGCGAATACTGGTAGTGGAAGACAACCCCGACCTTGGTAACTTCACTGCACAAATCCTTGAGGACCATGGTTACCAGATCAGCTATGCGCGTTCGGCCGAAGATGCCTTGGCCCAGTTGGCGGGGCCTGCAGGCCATTTCGATGCGGTATTTTCCGATGTGGTGATGCCCGGCATGGGGGGGCTGGCACTGGCCCGTGAACTGCGGCGTCAGCGGCCGCAATTGCCTGTTATCCTCACCTCGGGCTACAGCGAGTCGATTGCTGAGGGCGGGCACCAGGGCTTTGCCTTTCTGGCAAAGCCCTACTCGGCAGAACAGGTGTTTCAGATACTCGGGAAGGTGCTGGGCAGCTGAACCCGACAGCTCGCCTGACGGCTCAGCGACGCCCTTCAGCCAGCATGCGCACGGCCAGGCCCGCCAGCACAGTGCCCATCAACCAGCGCTGAACCTGCTGCCACAACGGTCGACCGGCCAGGAATACCGCAATGGAACCGGCCATGATCGCGATCAATGCATTGACCGAGACGCTGATGGCGATCTGCGTCGAGCCCAGCACCAGTGACTGCACCAGCACACTGCCGTGGCCGGGTTCGATGAACTGCGGCATCAGCGACAGGTACATGACGGCGATCTTGGGGTTCAGCAGGCTGGTGGCAAAACCCATGGTAAACAGCCGGCGCGGGCTGTCCGCCGGCAGGTCCTTGACCTGGAACGGGGAGCGACCACCCGGGCGCAGCGCTTGCCAGGCCAGGTACAGCAGATACAGCGCGCCACCAATGCGCAGTGCATCGTAGGCAAAAGGCACAGCCATCACCAGGGCGGTGATGCCCAGAGCAGCGCAGAACATGTAGATGACGAAACCCAGCGCTACGCCGCCAAGGGAAATCAAGCCGGCCTTGCGCCCCTGGCAGATCGAGCGGGAAATCAGGTAGATCATGTTCGGCCCCGGGGTCAGCACCATGCCGAGGCAGATCAGGGCAAACGTTAACAGTTGTGTGGCTTCGGGCATGGAGCACGTCCTGGTTGTGCTGTGAAAGGCTACGAGTTTATCTGAAGCCTTTTGAAACCGGTGAACTCAGTTGATCTGCCCCGCGATCAAGCCCAAGGCCACCGTGATCATCGCCACCCCCGACACCCGCCCGACCAGCCTGGCCGCCCCCGGCCGGGTGCTCAGCACCGCCTTGGCGCCATAGCCGACCAACGAATAGATCACCAGCGAGCTGCACAGGTGCACCAGGCCCAGCAGCAGGATCTGCAACGGCACCGGCCAGCTTGACTGCGGGTCGGTGAACTGCGGCAACAGGGCCAGGAACAGCAGGAACACTTTCGGGTTCAACCCGCTGACGCAAAAACCCTTCAACGCCCAGCGCGAGCCCGACTCCCCCTCACCGCCCTGCCCGGCCTCGGGCAATGCCGGGCTCAGCAACAGGTTGCCGCCCAGCCACAGCAGGTAGCTGCACCCTGCCAGGGTCAGCAAGGTCAGCGCCAACGGGTGGCCGGCCAGCAGGCTGCCAACACCTGCCGCTACCACCAAGGTGGCCAGGAAATGCCCCGACAGCATGCCCACCACCGCCGGCATCACCCAGCGCCCGCGCATGCCCGCCGAAATGGCGTAGGCCCAGTCTGCCCCCGGGGTAATCACGAACAGCATCGACACGGCCCAGAATGCCGTCAGAACACTGATAGCCACTTGAATCTTCCTTTTTCCACTGCTTAGGGATGCCGAAAGATTACGGATTCCGTCCGGGGATTTTCTTTCGTATATTTCCCCTCAGGGTTCAATTACTGGAAGATCCTTCTCAATGGATAGGACTGATCGAAAGATTCTTGCCGAACTACAAAAAGACGGTCGCCTCTCGGTGACCGAATTGGCCGATCGGGTGGGGCTCAGCCTGTCGCCCTGCCATCGGCGCCTGAAGGCACTGGAGGAATGCGGGGCGATCCTGGGGTATCACGCCCGCCTGGCGCCGAGCGCACTGGGGCTCAACTTCGCCGCGCTGGTGTTCGTGACCCTGCGGGAGGTCACCCGCCAGCCGGTGGCGGACTTTGAAGCGGCACTGGCCGAGATCCCGCAGATTGTCGAAGCACAGCGGCTGTTTGGTGACCCGGACTACCTGCTGCACGTAGTGGCCAAGGACTTGCCGGCGTTTCAAAAGCTGTATGACGAGAAGCTGACCAGCATTCCCAATGTGAAGCGCTTGAGCTCGACACTGGTGATGAAAGAGGTGATTCAGGATCGGTTGTTGCCGATGTAGCTGTTTTCTCCTGTTCTGGCCTCTTCGCGGGCAAGCCCGCTCCCACAAGTACAACGCAGCTTTCAGAAGCTGTGGTAATCCTGTGGGACCGGGCTTGCCCGCGAAGAGGCCGGCACAAGCTACCTTTTCTTCTGCCCTGAAAACGCGCATGGCGCACCAGCACAGTCCATCGCAAACGACCCACCAAACCGCGAACCCCTCTACTTCCAGCCCTCCCGCCAACTGGCACCCTCCTTGCTACCGTCACCCGCTTAAGCTTTTGTCAGCCTTAGGTTTTTTAAGGTTTATGGGTACATATTTACTAATTTCTCGTTATCCCCGCGCCCCGCATCATCGCTCCAACAAGAACGCGTCGCCCTTCGCCGGCACGCCCCCGGGCAGTTCCCGATGCCCTACCTTGCCTTGGAGTCAGTCATGACCAGTGCAGCCAATTCGGCACCCCTCATAGAAAAACACACGATCGGCTACGTACCGCCGGAAGACCGCCATGGAAAGGTAAGGGATCTGTTCACACTGTGGTTCGGCGGCAACATCGCGCCGCTGCCCATCGTTACCGGCGCGCTGGGCGTGCAGTTGTTTCACCTGAACTTGGTGTGGGGCATCATCGCCATCCTGGTCGGCCACCTGGTTGGCGGTGTGTTGATGGCACTGCACTCGGCCCAGGGCCCGCAAATGGGCATCCCGCAGATGATCCAGAGCCGCGCCCAGTTCGGTACCCTTGGCGCGCTGCTGGTGGTGGTGATCGCCGGCGTCATGTACATCGGTTTCTTCGCCTCCAACATCGTGCTCGCCGGCAAGTCGCTGCATGGTGTGGTCGACGCCGTGCCGGTACCGGTAGGCATCCTCATCGGTGCGCTGGGCTCGGGCATCATCGGCATCATTGGCTACCGCTTCATCCATGTGCTCAACCGTATCGGCACCTGGGTGCTGGGCATCGGCATCGTGGTCGGTTTCGGCTACATCTTCACCCATGTGCAAAGCGACGACTTCCTCACCCGCGGCGGCTTCAACCTGGCCGGCTGGCTGGCCACCGTGTCGCTCGCGGCGCTGTGGCAGATCGCCTTTGCGCCCTATGTGTCGGACTACTCGCGCTACCTGCCGGCGGATGTGAAAGTCAGCTCGACCTTCTGGACCACCTACCTGGGCTCGGCCCTGGGCTCGAGCCTGTCGTTCATCTTCGGCGCCGTGGCGGTGCTGGCGATCCCGGCCGGCATGGATACCATGGACGCGGTCAAGCTGGCCACCGGTACCTTGGGCCCGATCATGCTGGTGCTGTTCCTGCTCAGTGTCATCAGCCACAACGCCCTCAACCTGTATGGTGCCGTGCTGTCGATCATCACCCTGGTGCAAACCTTCGCCTACCGCTGGATCCCGACCGCCAAGAGCCGCGCGGTGCTTTCGCTGATCGTGCTGTCGGCCTGCTGCGTGGTGGCGGTGTTCGCCTCGGCAGACTTCATCGGCCACTTCGTCGACATGGTGCTGGTGCTGTTGGTGGTGCTGGTGCCATGGACGGCGATCAACCTGATCGACTTCTACGCGATTCACAAGGGCGACTACGACATCCAGTCGATCTTCCAGGTCGATGGCGGCATCTACGGCCGTTACAACCCGCAGGCGCTGATCGCCTATGCCGTGGGCATCGTGGTGCAGATCCCGTTCATGAACACGCCGCTGTATGTCGGGCCGATTTCCGAGCACATCAACGGGGCTGACCTGTCGTGGCTGGTGGGCTTGGCGGTTACCTCGCCGCTGTACTGGTGGCTGGCTTCGCGTGACAGTGCCTACCGTCGTCGGCAGATGAGTGCCAAGTTGGCCATGGGGCACTGATTCAACCTGTACCGGCCTCTTCGCCGGCGTGCCCGCGAAGAGGCCGGTACAGACAACACATCAGTCAGAGGTTATACGCCCGCTCATTATGCTCCGCCAGGTCCAGCCCCTGCTCTTCCTCTTCCCGACTGGCCCGCAGGCCCACGGTCAGCTTGATGGCCCCAAGAATCGCCCAGCTCACCACGAAGCAATAGACGAAGGTGAACGCCACCCCCTTCAACTGCACCAGCGCCTGCCCTATAGGCGATACGCCCTCCACATAACCTCCCAACGCCGGTGCAGCAAACACCCCGGTCAGAATCGCACCGACCATCCCGCCCACGCCATGCAGCCCGAACACGTCCAGGCTGTCGTCATACCCCAATGCCTGTTTCAGTCGGGTCACGGCAAAGAAACAGATGGCCCCGGTCAACAGGCCAATCACTACAGCCCCCAAAGGCCCGACAAACGCACAGGCCGGGGTAATCCCCACCAAACCAGCCAGCGCGCCGGACGCCGCACCGAGGGCAGTCGGTCGACCATGCATCACCTTCTCGGTCAGCAACCAGCCGACAATCCCGGCGCAGGCCGCCACCATGGTCGCCAGCATCACCACCCCTGCTCCTTCGTTGGCCGCCAACCCCGACCCCACGTTGAAGCCAAACCAGCCCACCCACAACAACCCGGCACCCACTAGGGTAAAACCGAGGTTGTGGGGCGGCATGGCCACCTGCGGATAGCCCTTGCGCTTGCCCAGCATCAACGCCGCCGCCAAGGCAGCGACGCCGGAGTTGATATGCACCGCCGTGCCGCCGGCAAAATCCAGCACGCCCCAGTTGACCATCAGCGCCCCCGGCCCGCCCCACACCATATGGGCGATCGGCGCATACACCAGCACGAACCAGGCCCCCATGAACAGCAACGAAGCACTGAACTTCATGCGCTCGGCAAAACCACCGGCAATCAGCGCCGGGGTGATGATGGCGAACGTCAGCTGGAACACCGCGAACACACCTTCCGGGATCGTGCCCACCAGGCTGTCGTGGCCGATGTTCAGCATCAGCGCCTTGTCCAGGCCACCGATGAAGCTGTTGAAGGTCAACTGCCCCTCGACCATCCCCGTGGTGTCGACCACCAGGCTGTAGCCAAACAGCACCCAAAGGATGCCGATCACACCCGCTACGGCAAACAGTTGGGTGAACACCGAAAGGAAGTTCTTCGCCCGTACCATGCCACCGTAGAACAGCGCCAGGCCGGGTATGCACATCATCAGCACGAACATCGCGGCGCAGATCATCCAGGCGGTGTTGCCGGTGTCCAGGGTGGGTTCTGCGGCGTAGGCCAGCGGTGTCAGCGCGAACAGCACAACAGCAAGGGCAAGCTTCATGGAGTCACTCCTGTGCAATGAAAACCGCCGGCTGGCAGCCGGCGGTGTCGGGGGAGATCAGTACTGCGCCTGGCCCGGTACCCACGCAGTCCCCGCCAGCGGCACCCGTGCCATCGCTGCCGCTTCCACGGTCAACGCCACCAGGTCCTCCGGGTCCAGGTTGTGCAGGTGCGACTTGCCACACGCCCGCGCCATGGTCTGCGCCTCCAGCACCAGCACACGCAGGTAGTTGGCCAACCGACGCCCGGCCTCTTCCGGGTTCAGGCGCTTGGCCAGTTCCGGGTCCTGGGTGGTGATGCCGGCCGGGTCACGACCGTTCTGCCAGTCGTCATAGAAGCCGGCCGCCGAGCCAATCTTCTTCAGTTCGCTGTCCAGTCGCGGGTGGTTGTCGCCCAGGGCGATCAGCGCCGCCGTACCAATGGCCACCGCATCAGCGCCCAGTGCCATGGCCTTGGCCACATCGGCACCGTTGCGAATGCCACCCGATACAATCAGCTGCACCTTGCGGTGCATGCCCATTTCCTGAAGTGCCTGCACGGCCTGCGGGATGGCCGGCAGAATCGGGATGCCGACGTGCTCAATGAACACCTCCTGGGTCGCTGCAGTACCGCCCTGCATGCCGTCGAGCACGATCACATCGGCACCGGCCTTCACTGCCAGCTTGACGTCGTAGTACGGGCGGCTGGCGCCGATCTTCACGTAGATCGGTTTTTCCCAGTCGGTGATCTCGCGGATCTCGGCAATCTTGATCGCCAGGTCGTCCGGCCCGGTCCAGTCGGGGTGGCGGCAGGCACTGCGCTGATCGACGCCGATCGGCAGGGTCCGCATGCCGGCAACGCGCTCGGTTACCTTCATGCCCAACAGCATCCCGCCACCGCCCGGCTTGGCGCCCTGGCCGAGGACGATCTCGATAGCATCGGCCTTGCGCAGATCATCCGGGTTCATGCCATAGCGCGACGGCAGGTACTGGTACACCAGATACTGCGACTGACCGCGTTCTTCCGGGGTCATACCGCCGTCGCCGGTGGTGGTGCTGGTGCCAGCGATGGTCGCACCACGGCCCAGCGCTTCCTTGGCATTGGCCGACAGCGCGCCGAAGCTCATGCCGGCGATGGTCACCGGGATTTTCAGGTGGATCGGCTTTTTCGCAAACCGGTTGCCCAGCACCACATCGGTGCCGCACTTCTCGCGGTAGCCTTCCAGCGGGTAGCGCGACACGCTGGCACCCAGCAGCAGCAGGTCGTCGAAGTGCGGTACACGGCGCTTGGTGCCGCCACCGCGAATGTCGTAGATGCCGGTTTCGGCAGCACGCTGAATTTCCTGGATGGTCAGGCGATCGAAGGTGGCCGACTCACGCAGTACCGGGGGGAATTGTTCGCTCATGGGAATGCTCCTGGATCAGTACGCGCTGGCGTTGTCGACTTTGAAGTTGTACAGCTGGCGGGCCGAGCCGTAGCGTTTGAAATCGGCGGCCTTGTGGTCCAGGCCTGCCTTGTTCAGCAGCTCCTGCAACGCTGTAAGGTGCTCGGCGCGCATTTCTTTTTCGATGCAGTCCGAGCCCAACGACTGCACCGAGCCTTTGACGTAAATCTGCACCTCGTACAGCGAGTCGCCCAACGCATCGCCGGCATCACCACACACCACCAGGCGCCCGGCCTGGCCCATGAAGCAGCTCATGTGGCCGATGCTGCCGCCCACCACGATGTCCACGCCTTTCATGGAAATGCCGCAACGGGCACCGGCATCACCCTCAATCACCAGCAGCCCGCCATGGGCGGTGGCACCAGCGGCCTGGGAGGCACTGCCCTTGACCCGCACCGAGCCAGACATCATGTTTTCGGCCACGCCCACGCCCACGTTGCCATGCACCGTCACGCTGGCTTGCTGATTCATGCCGGCACAGTAGTAGCCCGCGTGGCCTTCGATATCCACCGCCACGGCGGCGTTGATGCCCACGGCCAGGTTGTGTTTGCCATCGGAGTGAGTCACCCGCCATTCGTGGTCCTGCACCTCGCCGTGCAGGGACTGGTTGAGCACGCGCACCGAAGTGCTGGAAAGGTCGATCGTTTTCATAAGGTTCTCCAGAGGTTCGGTGGCAGGTCAGGCGCTTTCGCGCTCCCAGACGTACAGGGTGGCCGGAGCCGGCTCCCAGACCTTGGCATGCTCAATGCCCGGCAGGCTGGCCAGGGCCTGGTATTCCGAGGCCATCGCCACGTAGTCGTCGGTTTCGGCCAGCACCGCCGGCTTGCAGGCAATCGGGTCGCGGATCACGGCAAAGCCGTTGCGGGTGCCGATGGCGAAGGTGAAGAAACCGTCCAGGTCTTCCAGCGCGCCATCCAGGGCCTGGGCCAGGGTATCGCCCTGCTGCAGGCGCCAGGTCAGGTAGCCGGCGGCCACTTCGGTGTCGTTATCGGTTTCGAAGCTGATACCTTCGCGCTTCAGTTCCTGGCGCAGGCGGAAGTGGTTGGACAGCGAGCCGTTGTGCACCAGGCACAGGTCGGCACCGGTGGAAAACGGGTGGCTGCCTTCCATGGTCACGGCGCTTTCGGTGGCCATGCGGGTATGGCCAATGATGTGGCTGCCCTTCATACCGGCCAGGCCGAAACGGCTGGAGATTTCCGCTGGCAGGCCCATGCCCTTGAGGATTTCGATGCTCTGCCCGGCGCTCATGATGCGCACGTCCGGGGCCAGTTCGCTCAGCGCCTGGCGGGCAGCCGATTCGCTGGTATGCACCTTGAGTACCGCCGCGCTGGCGTTCTGGAACCCGTCCAGCGAGCAGCCCAGGCGCCCCTCCAGCTGGCCCATCAGGGTTGTCCAGGGGTAGTCGATATCCGTGGCTTGCAGGGTCAACTTGACCCAGCCATCCGCCACTTCGTCGCCGTAGATGGCAAAGCCTGCGCTGTCCGGGCCACGGTCGGTCATGGCTTCGAGCATGGGTTCGAAGAGTTTGCCAAGCTGGGCCTCCAGCTCGGGCTTTTTCAGGTACAGACCTACGATTCCACACATAAAAGAGCCTCACTACGTTCGGCAGCAAGCTGTAAGGGGCAAGCTGCAAGTTGTCCGTAATAGAACGGGATAGTTATGTTCACCGCGCACTGGCTTTCTATTGCAGCTTGCGGCTTATAGCTTGCAGCTCAGAAAAACTCGGTGTAACGCTGGATTTCCCAGTCGGAGACATGGCGGCAGTACTCCACCCACTCCATGCGCTTGAGCTTGATGAACTCGTCGACGATCTCAGCGCCCAACACCTCGCGGAACAACGGGTCGGCTTCGAGCGCGTCGGCGGCTTCCTTCAGCGATTGCGGCAGGGTCTTGATGCCGCGTGCGGCAATTTCTTCAAGGCTGAGGTTGTAAAGGTTCTCGTTGCACATCTCGCCCGGCTCCAACTGGCGGTCGATGCCATCGAGACCCGCGGCGATGATCGCGGCGGTAACCAGGTACGGGTTGCAACCGGCGTCCGGCAGGCGGAACTCCAGGCGGCCATACGGGATGCGCACCATCGCCGAGCGGTTGTTGGCCCCCCATGCGACAAAGGCCGGGGCCCACGTCGAACCCGACAAGGAACGGCCGACCACCAGGCGCTTGTAGGAGTTGACCGTCGGTGCCGCGAAGGCACACAACGCCGGGCCATGGGCCAGGAGCCCTGCGGCAAAGTGGTAGGCCAGCTTCGACAGGCCCATGCCACTGCTGTCGGACGCGTCGTGGAAGAGGTTCTTGTTGGTGCTGCTGGCCAGCGACAGGTGGAAGTGCATGCCATTGCCGGCGCGCTTGGGGTCGGGCTTGGGCATGAACGAGCAGATCATCCCCAGGTCGTTGGCGATTTCACCGGCGGCCATGCGGAAGAAGGTGAAGCGGTCGGCCGACTCCATGGCGTCGCTGTAGGTGTAGTTGATCTCGAACTGGCCGTTGGCGTCTTCGTGATCAATCTGGTAGATGTCGAAGCCTACCGGTTGCAGTGCCTCGGTCAGGCGCTCGAGAAACAGCCGCGAGCGCGACAGGCCCTTGTAGTCGTAGCACGGCTTGTCGAGGTTGTCGGAGGCATCCACCAGTTGCAGCTTGCCGCCTTCGTCACGGCGGAACAGGCTGAATTCCGGTTCCAGACCGGTGTTCAAGGTCCAGCCCTTGTCGGCCAGGCGTTGCACCTGTTGTTGCAACACATAGCGGCTGTCGTAAGGCCAGGGCTGGCCGTTGACATGCCCCACGCACACCACCCGGCCATAACCCGGCTGCCACGGTACCGGGATCAAGGTGGAAAGGTCGCCACGGGCCATGAAGTCCGGGCCGTGCGGCTCCATGCCCATGCCGCAGATGGCGAACCCGGCAAAGCCGGCGCCCTCCTCGGCCACCATCTTCAGGCCCGAGACCGGCACCGATTTGGTCTTCGCCGAGCCATGGATATCGACGAACTGCGCCAGCACGTACTTGATGCCATGCTGGTCGAGGGTGCGCTGGGTTTCTGCTGGCAACATGGGTTGAACACTCCTGGGTAAGGGGCAATGATTCCGCATAAGAAACTTACTTTCCCCACAGGAATGCAATGCGCTTGCCAAGTTTGTCCGGGGGGTGGCCTTTGGGGATCAGTGCGGGCCTCTTCGCGGGCAAGCCCGCTCCCACAGTGGATTCGACGCAAAGCCTTGTGGGAGCAGCTTGCCCACGAAGAAGCCCGTACAAACATCACAAAACCCAAGCAGGTTTTTCTGTTCTATTTATGGGAAACTTGTTTTCACCCGAGGAAAGAAGCAGCCAACGCAGCTGCTTTTCGCACTTTCCCAGTGCGAAATCTTTATTCTTGAACTGAAACCGTGCAGGACATTCGATGTCGACCGAAACCGAACCGCGCCTTCGCCTGGAGCAGTACCTGGGCCTCCAGATCAAGCGCCAGCGCCAGGCCCAGTCCCTCAAGCTCGCCGACGTGGCGCGCATCGCCGGCATCAGCCAGGGCATGTTGAGCAAGATAGAGAATGCCCAGGTGTCCACCAGCCTCGACACCCTCAGTCGCCTGTGCGACGTCCTGGGCATGCCGATGGCCAAGCTGTTCAGCCAGTATGACCAACCCGACGGCAATGCCTTGCTGGTGAAGGCCGGCGAAGGGCTGGAGGTGGTGCGCCGCGGCACCGAGAAGGGCCACACCTACCACTTGCTCAATCACGCCAGGGGGCCGAAAAAGAACTTCGAGGCGTACATGGTGAGCATGGACGACGCCAGCGAAGAGTTCCCGACCTTCGCCCACCCGGGCACCGAATTCCTCCACTTGCTGGAGGGCGAGCTGGTGTACCGCCATGGCAACCAGCTCTATCACATGCATGCCGGCGACAGCCTGACCTTCGACGGTGAAACCCCGCATGGCCCCGAACAGCTGGTGCAGGTGCCCATCCGCCTGTTGTCAATCATGAACTACGGCGGAGAGTGACGCGGCGTAGCAAGGCAACTGCGGATATCGCGATCAGGCAAGCACACGTCACCCGCAAGATGGTTACCGCCGGCCTGGTGTTGGTGGTACCGACTTTCGACCTGCTGGGCAGCACCCGCCTGGCAGGCAGCGACTGGGTCGACCTGGCCTTGCTGGGTGTGTTCTGCACCGGGTTGTCGCAGTTTCTGTTCGTCAAGAGCCTGGAGTCCGCATTGCCGGCATGATCATCGCGCTGGAGCCGGTGTGCGCGATTATCGGGGCATGGTGGTTGTTTGGTGACCAACCGAGCCTGCGCATGGCTGCGGGTGCTGCGCTGATCGTGCTGGCGACTTTTCTGAAACTGATATTTTTACTAGGTCAGTCATTGCTTACTCAACGTTGCAATCTGGCCTGTTGACGAGAAGCATGAGCCGCGAGCGAATTGCACAACTGCCCGATGACGACTGGCGAAAAACGCGCAGCGCGGATTTCCAGGAACCTCGCCTAAGCAAGAACCTCGCTTTGGTAGAAGTCATGGCAGATATCGGTGCAGGCACGGGGTCGGTGCGGCGGCTGTAGCGATCGCTTGGGTTCTGCGTAATCCCGCAGTATCCGGAACTATCGTAGCCGCACGCCGCCCCAACCAACTTGCCTGCCAACACACAACTCAAGAAACCGCGCGGCCGCCCGTGACGGGGCAGCTGCATGGGGCACCAGAATGGAAAACCGACGCACCAGCGCCTGCGGCGTAACCTGCAGCCGGTGCAGCGCCCCATCTTCATGGCGAATGGACATCGCCGACACAAAGCCAACCCCCATCCCGGCCCGCACCGCCTCCTTCACCCCTTCCACCCCGGCAATCTCCAGCGCCACGCGCATCGCCACCCCCTCACGGGCAAACGCCCGCTCGACGATTTGCCGCACACCCGAGCCGCTTTCGCGCAGCACCAACGGGCAGGCGCCCAGTGACGCCAGGGTCTGCTGATCACTGCCAGCCAAGGGGTGGCCACGCGGCACGATGGCCACGATCTCGTCCTCACGCCACGCCGTCACTTCCGTGCCCAGCGGTAGCTCCTGTCCTGGCGGGCCTTCGATCAAGGCGATATCGACACTGTCCAGGGCGGCAACAACTTCCGCCGTGTTGCCTTGTGAAGTGGTGACCAGTACGTCTGGATAGCGCCCGTGAAAATCGGCAATCAGGTAAGGCAACAGGTAGCTGGCCGGCGTGGTGCTGGCACCGATGCGCAAGGTCCCGCGCTCCAGCCCGCGCATGGCTTCACGCAGCCCCTGCGCCTGACGAAAGGTTTCACGCAGGCGCTCGGCATGGGCGAGCAGTTGCTCGCCAGCCGCCGTCAACCGCACACCACGGCCGGCACGTTGGTAGAGCGGCTCGCCAAACGCCTCCTGCAACAGCTTGAGCTGGCCGGACACAGCCGGCTGCGACAAATGCAGGGCCTGGGCCGCATGGCTGATGTTGCCATGCTCGGCAACGGTGGCGAACGTTATCAGCTGTTCCGGGGTCATGGATGAAAAATATCAGCTATTCGGATATTTGCCATCCTAAATTACGATTTTTTATAAGTTTATAACCAGATTAACGTAGGCCTTGTCGAAACACCTTTCCGGAGGACTCACATGGCCACGGTTCCGTCCAACCCTGCTTTTGCACCTACCCTCTCTACCCGAGGGCGGCTCAATGGCATCCTGTTCGTCGCGTTGTTCGCGCTCGCGGTCACTCAGCTGGCCGCCATGCCCGCCATCGCCAACCTGGGCATCAGCCCGCTGATCGTCGGCATTGTCGCCGGTGCGCTGTATGGCAACGCGCTGCGTGACGGCGTACCGGCTAGCTGGGCGGCGGGTATCAACTTTTCTGCGCGCGGCCTGTTGCGCATCGCCGTGGCCTTCTTTGGCCTGCGCGTCAGCCTGCAGGAGATCGCCGAAGTCGGCTGGTCGGGGCTGATCGTGTCGCTGCTGGTGGTATCCAGCACGCTGCTGATCGGCCTGTGGTGCGGCATGAAACTGTTCAAGCTGGACCGCGACACCGCCTTGCTGACGGCCGCCGGTAGCGCCATCTGCGGCGCCGCTGCGGTGCTGGCCTTCGAATCGGCACTGCGCAGTGCCCCGCACAAGAGCGCCATGGCAGTCGGTAGCGTGGTGCTGTTCGGCACCTTGTCGATGTTCCTGTACCCACTGGCCATCAACGCCGGCTGGCTGCACCTCGACACGATGGGCGCAGGGTTGTTCCTGGGCGGCACTATTCATGAAGTGGCCCAGGTAGTTGGCGCCGCCAGTAACGTAAGCCCTGAAGCCACCCATATCGCAACCATCGTCAAGATGACCCGGGTAATGTTGCTGGTGCCGGTACTGCTGGTGGTAGGCCTGTGGATCAGCCGTACGCGCAAAGCCGGCCAGGCGCAGGGCAATGGGCGTATCGCCATGCCCTGGTTCGCCTTCGGCTTCCTCGCCCTGGTGTTGGTGAACTCGTTGCAGGTGCTGCCGGGTAGCGTGACCCAGGCGGTGAACAGCCTGGACACCTTTGCCCTGACCATGGCGATGACGGCGCTGGGGATGGAAACCCGCTTCAGCCAGATCCGCCAGGCTGGGCCAAAAGCGCTGGCGACCGGGGCAATTCTCAACCTGTGGCTGGTCGGGGGTGGTTTGGCGATTACACTCGGCGTGCAGAAGCTGTTGGGCTGACTTGAGACCGGGTTGGCTTCTTGGCGGGTAAAAACGCGAAGAAGCTAAGCCGGTCTCAAGCTTTTTCACCAGCCCTCTCGTTGCCGCCCACATTTCTCGGTATGGTGTTGCCAAAGAAGGATGTTTTACCCGCACAGGAAAGACTTAGATGCCTCAACGCAATGTCATCAATGCATCCGTCAGCCCCAAAGGCAGCCTGGAAACGCTGTCACAACGTGAAGTGCAGCAACTGAGTGAAGTCGGTACCGGTAGCCTTTACACCCTATTCCGCCAGTGCGCCCTGGCCATCCTCAACACCGGCGCCCACGTCGACAATGCCAAGACCATCCTCGAGGCCTACAAGGACTTCGAGGTAAAAATCCACCAACAGGACCGCGGGGTCCGCCTGGAGCTCCTGAATGCCCCGGCCGACGCCTTCGTCGATGGCGAAATGATCGCCAGCACCCGTGAAATGCTGTTCAGCGCCCTGCGCGATATCGTCTACACCGAAAGCGAACTGGCCAGCCAGCGCATCGACCTGGAAAGCTCCCAGGGCATCACCGACTACGTTTTCCACCTGCTGCGCAACGCGCGCACCCTGCGCCCGGGCGTGGAACCGAAAATGGTGGTGTGCTGGGGCGGCCACTCGATCAGCACCGAGGAATACCAGTACACCAAGAAGGTCGGCCACGAGCTTGGCCTGCGAAAACTGGACGTGTGCACCGGCTGCGGCCCTGGCGTGATGAAGGGGCCGATGAAGGGCGCCACCATCGCCCACGCCAAGCAGCGCATGCACGGCAGCCGTTACCTGGGCCTGACCGAACCGGGCATCATCGCCGCCGAAGCGCCCAACCCTATTGTCAATGAACTGGTGATCCTGCCGGACATCGAGAAGCGCCTGGAAGCCTTCGTACGTGTCGGCCACGGCATCATCATCTTCCCGGGCGGTGCCGGCACGGCCGAGGAGTTCCTGTACCTGCTGGGCATCCTCATGCACCCGGACAACCACGACCTGCCGTTCCCGGTGGTACTCACCGGCCCGCGCAGTGCCGAGCCTTACCTGCAGCAGTTGCATGCCTTTGTCGGCGCCACCTTGGGTGAAGCGGCGCACCGGCTGTACGAAATCATCATCGACGACCCGGCGGAAGTTGCCCGGCACATGGTCGAAGGGCTCAAAGAGGTCAAGCAGTTCCGCCGTGAGCGTAACGATGCCTTCCACTTCAACTGGCTGCTGAAGATCGAGGAGAGCTTCCAGCGCCCGTTCGACCCGACCCACCAGGCCATGGCCGAGCTGGACCTGCGCCGCGAGCTGCCGCCCCATGAACTGGCAGCCAACCTGCGCCGGGCATTTTCCGGCATTGTTGCGGGTAACGTGAAAGACAAGGGCATCCGCCTGATCGAGGAGCATGGGCCCTACCAGATCCACGGCGACAGCGCCGTGCTGGACCCGCTGGGCCGGCTGTTACAGGCCTTCGTCGATCAGCACCGGATGAAGCTGCCCGGCGGCGCGGCGTATGTGCCGTGCTACCAGGTGGTGGCCTGATAGCCCACACCATCGGGGCCGCTTGTCGGCCCCAATGGTCTATTGGCTAAGGTCTGCCATCGGCCGCTCTACAAACCGGATACTGTCCCGCCCACTGCGTTTGGACTGGTACAACGCCACATCCCCCTGCTCGATCAATGCCGCCAGGCTGACCGGTGGCTGGTCGAACAGGTTGGCACCGATACTCAAGGTGACCGCCTGCGGTGTAGGCACGGTCTTGCTGGCGTACTGCTGGAACTGTTCACGCAACAGCCCACCCAACTCCATGACCCGCTCACTGCTCGCCCCGCACAGCAAGATGACGAATTCATCACCGCCCAAACGCGCTGCCAGCGAGCGCTCGGGCAGCACCGTGCGAATGAGTTCGCTCAGGGCAATCAGCAAGCGATCACCCGCGATATGCCCGTGAAGATCGTTGACCAGCTTGAAGTTATCGATGTCGATCAGCAGCAAGGCCCCGGGTTGAGCCGGGCTCACTTCCTTGAAGAAATGCCCGGCCCGCACTTCCAGCGCGCGGCGGTTGTAGAGCGCAGTCAACGGGTCGCGCGCGGCCAGCCGGGCAATCCGCTCCTCGCGTCGATAACGCACGGTACCGGTCATCGACAAGGCAATCAGCATGATCGCCATTGCCCCTTCGACCAGGGAAATCTGGATGATCAGCCCGCCAAAGGTGGCCAGGTCAATCAAGGTGCCCGGCGTGATCGCAATGACCGCCTTGGCCACGTAGAACAGCCCGTGGAGCAGCAACACATAGCGCAGCTGCACCGCCCCCACGCTCAGCGACTTGCCGTGCGGCCGCAACAGAAGGCTGGCCTTCAGCGTCAGTGCGGCCACCAGCAGCGAGTTGACCATCAACATCACCTTCGACCACTGCGGCCCCACGGGCAGCAAAAGCAAGGCGAACCACACGACCACAACCAATAACCAGGCCCGCGACAAACGGTCCTGGGTAAAACGCAACACGCCCATCAGGAAAAACCAGTGCGCAACCACCAGCAAGCCATTGGCGAACCAGATGCCGATGAACAGCAAGCCGATCCCGCGTAGCAAGGCCAGAACACAGCCGACAGTAATGGTGGCAAAACCTGCACTCCAGAACAGCAAAGAGGTTTCGCGGACGCTGCGCCACTCAATCGCCAGGTACAACGCAGCAGCTGCTGCCAGGGCGACCGAGATGGTCAGCATCGTGGATGGATCTAGCGCCATATACGCATTGGCCTATCTGGTTAACGAAGAAAAGGCCCGATTGTATGCGCTCGTGATGACTTTTCAGAGGGGCCTTGCACGGTTGCCTGCAAATGATAGCCCAGCCCCTGTCCATGGTCGTACGCAAGCAATATCATATTGACATCAAGCTGTCGTGTTCACCACTCAAATCGCGATGCATTCACCCAAGAAAGCGCCCCAGTTGCCCGCCCGTGAGCACTCAGGCGGTCCGAGTCACACATGCACAGGCTTAGCTAAGGTCGCCGAGCCGGCACGGTCCTTGTAGGCGCACGCATCGCTTTTGGAAGGGTGCAAGGGCTCAGAGCACCCGCTTGATCAACGGCTCCAGCCGGCTAAAGCGCAGCCGCCGCAGAAACTTGCGCACTTCCTTGGGATGTTCGGCCTTCACCCCCAGCGCCGCTGCAGAGCCAATTTTTGGCGCGTACCTGCGCAGTTGGTTCAACTCCGCTGCCCGTGGCGCCAGCCACTGCCCCTGCGGGTCATCGATGAGCAGGCCGTTCTCAAGGTCCAGGTTGAACCCGCGCGGGTTCAGGTTGTTGCCGGTCAGCAGCGAATAGCGCTGGTCGACCCACACACCCTTGGCGTGGAAGGTATGCCCGGGATCGTTCCAGATCCGCACTTCCAGCTGGCCACGGGTAATGGCCGCGTGGCGGCGCCGGGCGAAGGCTCGCAGGTTGTCTTCATACAGATAAGGCAAAGCGCCACTGGCACTGAACGGCTCACCGGGGGCGATGTAGAAGTCGTTGGCGGTGCGGTCACCCACGATCAGCTCAACATGCACGCCCCGCTCCAGCGCATGATCGAGCTCGCGCATCACCACCCGTGGCGGGTTGAAATACGGCGTGCTGATGATGATGTGCGTGCGCGCCGCCGCCAGCAGGGCACACAGCGCCCGGTTCAACGGGTTGCCACGGCCCACCCCCAACAGTGGCACCACCCGCAAGCCCTCCCCAGGCACCGCGGCCGGTGCCTCGTACGCCATGCGCCGCAACCGCGCACGCAAGCGCCGGATGTCGCCGCGCAGGCTACGGGTGGCGGGTGGTGCGGGCACGTCGAGGCGCGGTGTGGCGGTGTGGTGCAGCAGGCGCCCTACCAGGCCGACCATGGCGTCGGCCAGCGCCGGCGACTGGAACAGGTGATAGCGGTCCAGGCGATAACGGTCGAAGCGGTGCAGGTACACGTTATTCAGGCTGGCGCCGGTGTAGATCACACAGTCGTCGATAATGCTGCCCTTCAGGTGCAACACACCAAACAACTCGCGGGTCTGCACCGGCACCCCGTGAATGACGATATCCAGCCCGCGCAACTGGCGCTGGGCCTGGTACCAGGCGGCGTTACCCGGCTGGCGACCGGCCCCGAGCAGGCCACGGCGGGCACGGAACCAGTCGACCACGATGGTAATTTCCAGGCCCGGCCGCTCGGCCTTGGCCTGGTACAAGGCATCCAGCACTTCCTGGCCGGCCTCGTCTTCCTGCAAGTACAACGCAACGATGACGATGCGCCGGGTTGCAGCGCGGATGCGCTCGAACAGGCAGGCGCGGTAGGCCTTGGCATCGGGCAGCACCTGGATCGACTCGGGCGACATGGCGTAGCCTGGCAATGCCGCCAGCATGGATTCGGGGTTCACGAACGATCACCTTCTCTGTGCAATCACTGTCGGCCCTGCCAGCCGGCGGGGCCATTCCTGGTCGCTGCGCCGGGGGTGTAAGATCGACCCGGCAACGACCTATAACAACAAGAACCACGCGAGGCTGTATTTTCTCACTGCCCCTGACGAACTATGCCTCAGCTTGCACAGGAACAGCGCAATGGTCCACCCCGCTTCTGCAACCCCATCGCCGTCTATTGTAAAGAGTTGTTCCGCGAAGACCTTCGGCTTTCTGATTTTGCCCAACTTCACCACCATCGGCCTGGCCTCGGCGGTAGAAACCTTGCGCATGGCCAACCTGGCCGCGCGCAAGCCACTGTATCGCAGTGTGCTTATCGCAGCAGACGATGCGCCAGTGACGGCCAGCAACGGCATGCGCGTCTTGCCCGACTACAGCATCGCCAACGCGCCCGCACTGGATGCTCTGCTGGTGGTGGGTGCCAACCCCATCGACCGTAGTCGTGGTAACCGCCCGTTGATCGACTGGTTGCGCCAACTGGCCCGCCAACACATGCCTTTGGGCGGTATCTGTACCGGCAGCTACCTGCTGGCCAAGGCCGAGCTGCTCAAGGGCTACCGCTGCACCATCCACTGGGAAGACTTGCCGACATTGCAGGCACACTTCCCCGGCATCGTGATCTCCAGCCAGCTGTTCGAACTGGACCGCGACCGCTATACCTGCTCGGGCGGTGTGGCGGCCATGGACATGATGCTGCAACTGGTAGCCCGCGAGGCTGGCGGCCAGGACATCGCGGCCAAGGCTGCCGAGCTGTTGCTGTGCGACCGCATGCGTGGCGAGCGCGAGCGCCAGCGGGTGCCGCTGCGCACCCTGTTGGGCAGCGCCCAACCCAAGCTGAGCCAGGTGGTGGCGATCATGGAAGCCAACCTGGAAGAACCGCTGGGGCTGGAAGAGCTGGCCAGCCTCAATGAAGTGACCGTGCGCCAGTTGGAGCGGCTGTTTCACAAGTACCTGCAGCGCACGCCCAGCCAGTATTACCTGGAGTTACGGCTGTCGAGAGCGCGGGAGTTGCTGCTGCGCAGCGATGTACAGGTGCGTGAGGTGGCACTGGCGTGCGGGTTCAGTTCGCCGGCGCATTTTTCCAAGAGTTATAGCCGGTTCTTCGGGTTGTCGCCGCTGGGGGAGCGACGGCAGGCCTCGCTGCACTGATTCAAGTTTTGCATTGGTTTTACTGGCCTCTTCGCGGGTAAACCCGCTCCCACAGGGACCGCACAATGCTCAGGCCTGTGGGGTTCCTGTGAGAGCGGGTTTACCCGCGAAAAGGCCAGTACAACTAATCTTCAAGAGCCGAGTGCGCCGTTTCCCGACACATCAGCATGGCAACCAGCGCCACCAGTGCCGCCGCCAGCAAATACCCCGCCGGTGCCAGCTTGCTGCCGGTCACCTGGATCAGCCAGGTCGCAATGAACGGCGCAGTCCCGCCAAACAGCGCGTTGGCCAGATTGAAGCTCAGGGCAAAGCCACTGAAACGCACCCGGGTCGGGAAAATCTCCGCCAGCAGGCACGGCAAGGTGCCGTCGTTCATTGCCAGTATCGCCCCGAAGCAAATCTGGATCGCCAGGATCACCACCAGCGGCTGCCCATCGAGCAGGCGGAACAACGGCACGGTCAGCCCCAGGAACAACAGCGACGCCACCACCAGCATGGTCTTGCGGCCAAACTGGTCGGACAAACGCCCCATCAGGAAGATCAAGCCAATATAGGTGGCCAGCGACACCGTCGAGGCAATGAACGAATCCCGCTCGCTCATGCCCATTTCAGTAGACAGGTAGGTCGGCATGTAGCTCAGCAGCAGGTAGAACGCCACGGCGTTCAGGCAGGTCACTCCAATGCCGATGCCCAGGCTGCGACGGTGTTGGCTCATCAGCTCGCGTATTGGCGCCCGCGCCATGCAGGCTTTGTTTTCCAGGCGCTGCTCCATCTCCAGAAATTTGGGGGTGTCCTGCAGGCTCATGCGGATATACCGCCCGACCAGGCCAAACGGCGCCGCCAGCAGGAACGGCAGCCGCCAGCCCCATTCATGCAGGGCTTCGTTGCTGAGCAGTTCGTGCAGTACCGCCACGAATGCCGCCCCAAACAGCAAGCCCGCCGCCGTGCTGGCCGGCACGATGCTGGTGTACAAGCCGCGCCGGCCAGGCGGTGCGTATTCAGCCAGAAACGCGGCGGCACCGGCGTACTCGCCCGAAGCCGAAAAGCCCTGCACCAGGCGGATCAGCAACAGCAGGCAGGGTGCCCACAGGCCGATTTGCGCATAACCGGGCAACAGGCCAATGCAAAAGGTGGATACCGACATGATCAGGATCGACCACGACAGTGCGTTGCGCCGGCCATGGCGGTCGCCAAGATGCCCCCAGACGATGCCGCCCAATGGCCGCACCAGGAACGACAGGGCAAACACTGCAAAGGTGGCCAGCAAGCCGGTGGTCTTGTCGGTTTGCGGGAAGAAGGTGGCGGCGATGATGGTGGCCAGATAGCCGTAGGCGGCGTAGTCGAACCACTCGACGAAGTTGCCCATGAAACTGGCCCGGGCGGCCTTGCGCAGGGCCTGGCGTTCGGCACTGTGCGCGGGGCCGTCGACGGTGGATGGGTCAAGTGTGGTGCTGGACATGACGGGTACCCTCTGGTTCTTTTAATTGGAGGCAGGGTCTGGTGGTCATACAGTGATTTTT
>NZ_JBICKA010000111.1:0-72844 GCF_043103635.1 Pseudomonas sp. yb_9
TTGAAGCTTGTAGCTTGCCGCTGCCTTTAGGGCTTGTGTGCGCGCGACAGGAATTCGTGCGACTGCATCTCCAGCAACCGGCTCAGGGTGCGCTGGAACTCGAAGCTCAGACGCCCACCGGTATACAGATCCTTCAGCTCCACCTCAGCCGAAATGATCAACTTGACGTTACGGTCGTAGAACTCGTCCACCATGTTGATGAAACGGCGGGCGATGTCGTCGGTGGTCACGCCCATCTGCTCCACGTTGCTCAGCAGCACCGCATGGAAAATCTTGCCCAGCTCGATGTAGTCGTTCTGGCTACGCGGCCCGTCGCACAGGGCGCGGAAGTCGAACCAGGCAACGTCATCGCAAGTACGCAGCGCATTGATCGGGCGGTTCTCGATCATCAGCACGTCATTCTCGACCGCCTGGGTGCACTCAGGGGTCAGCGCCTTGAAGCTGGCGCGCATGCTCTGATGCGCCGCATCGTTGAGCGGGAAGTGGAACAGCTCGGCCTGCTCCAGGTGACGCAGGCGGTAGTCGACGCCGCTGTCGACGTTCACCACGTCGGTGTACTGCTTGATCATGGCGATGGCCGGCAGGAAGCGCGCACGTTGCAGGCCGTCCTTGTACAGGCCGTCCGGCACGATGTTGGAGGTAGCCACCAGCGACACGCCGTTCTTGAACAGCTCCTCCATCAAGGTGCCGAGAATCATGGCATCGGTAATGTCCGACACGAAGAATTCGTCGAAGCAGATTACCTTGGCTTCTTCGCTGAAGCGCTTGGCAATGATGGTCAGCGGGTTCTTCTCGCCCTTGAGGGTTTTCATTTCCTCGTGCACACGCTTCATGAAGCGGTGGAAGTGCGTACGCATCTTCTGCTTGAACGGCAGCGCTTCGTAGAAGGTATCGACCAGGTAGGTCTTGCCTCGCCCTACCCCACCCCAGAAGTACAGGCCCTTGACCGGGGTCTGCTCCTTCTTGCCGAACAGCTTGCCGAACACGCCCGGCTTGTTGTTCTGCGCGTGCACCAGGTCGTCGTACAGGCGCTGCAGGTGACGCACCGCAGTTTCCTGCGCCGCGTCATGGAAGAAGTCGGGACGTTTCAGATCTGCTTGATAGCGTTCTAAGGGAGTCATGATTCGTTAGCGAGGCAACAAAAAACGGGCCGTCACTGTAGCGACAGGCCCGCTTAATGGCAATGAGACTTGCGTCAATATGCCTCAGTCCGAGTGGAATCCTGTGGGAGCGGGCGCGCCCGCGAACACCGGCGAAGTCGGTGCCACGCACCGCGGTGCCTGCTTCGCGGGCTTGCCCGCTCCCACAGATAAACATCCTCAGTCCTGCTGGGGTGCCAGGGCATCACGCAGGCTTTGAATAGCTGCATCACGGGCTTCGGCGCTGTCGAACTGCGGCCCGTCAGCCACCTGCTCGCCGTTCAGCCACAGGCCGAAGCCCAGGCCGTCGACGCGCACATCCGCCTCGCCACCCTGCTGCAACTGCTTGCTGACGGCGCCGGCACTCTTGCCATCGGCAAAGCTGCGCGACAGCAGCAGTTGCTCGCCATCAGCGGCCAGCAGGCGG
The DNA here is from genome assembly GCF_043103635.1 of Pseudomonas sp. yb_9. NCBI lineage: Bacteria > Pseudomonadati > Pseudomonadota > Gammaproteobacteria > Pseudomonadales > Pseudomonadaceae > Pseudomonas > Pseudomonas sp. yb_9. Next base: position 1,567 of record NZ_JBICKA010000111.1, read on the forward strand.
AAGCGGAAGCTGCCGTCTTCGTCGCGGAAGCTGACGAAACGCGCGCTCTTGGCGGCTTTCTTCTTCACTTCGGTATTGACCTGGACGCCACTGCGGAACGAACGCAGGCCTACAGACTCGCGCAGTTGCTCGAGGAATGGCGTGGCGATCTTGCGGGCCTTGGCGGCGCCGGCCAGCAGGATGTCTTCCAGCTCCGCCGGCCGGGCGATCAACTGGTGGTAGTACTCACGCTTTTCGGCCAACTGACCGTCCAGCAGCTGGAACAGGCGTTGCTTGGCATCACCCCAGCCCAGGCCCTGCAACAGCTCTTCGCGGAACCCGGCACATTGTTCAGGCGTCGAGAAGGCCTGGAACAGGGTGAACAGGTGCGAATTGTCCGGGTCTTTCGCTTCGCCTGGGGCGCGCGAGTCGGTGACGATGCGCGAGATGGCGTCTTTCATGTCCTTGGCGCTGGTGAACAACGGGATGGTGTTGTCATAGCTCTTGGACATCTTGCGCCCGTCCAGGCCTGGCAGGGTCGCCACGCTTTCCTCGATCACCGCCTCCGGCAGGGCGAAGAAGTCCTTGCCCTGGCCGAACAGGTGGTTGAAGCGCTGGCCGATGTCACGGGCCATTTCCACGTGCTGGATCTGGTCGCGGCCGACCGGCACCTTGTTGGCGTTGAACATCAGGATGTCGGCAGCCATCAGCACCGGGTAGCTGAACAGGCCCATGGTCACGCCAGCGTCCGGGTCTTCGCCGGCCTCGACGTTCTTGTCCACCGAGGCCTTGTAGGCATGGGCACGGTTCAGCAGGCCTTTAGCAGCAACGCAGGTCAACAGCCAGGTCAGCTCGGGGATTTCCGGGATGTCGGACTGGCGGTAGAAGGTCACTTTGTCCGGGTCCAGGCCACCGGCCAGCCAGGTCGCGGCGATTTCCAGGCGCGAACGCTGGATGCGCAGCGGGTCGTCGCACTTGATCAGGGCGTGGTAGTCGGCCAGGAAGTAGAACGAGTCGACACCGGGCTGCTGGCTGGCACGGATCGCCGGGCGGATGGCGCCGGCGTAGTTGCCCAGGTGCGGTGTGCCGGTGGTGGTGATACCGGTAAGGATGCGCGTGGTCATGGGTGTTCGCTTATTCAGGCTTGGCTCAGTTCGAAAGGCGCGGCAGCAGCAGATCCTTCAGATCGGTCAGCTTGCCATGGAAGAAGTGTCCGCATTCTGCCACTTTCAGCAGCTCATGGGGGCGCGACAGGCTGTCAGACCATTCGTAAACCAGCTGCGGCGCAACGACTTCGTCGGCATCCGGTTGCACCACGGTGATCGGGCAGCGCTGTGGCAGCGGGAATTCCGCCGTCAGGCGCATGACTGCCGGGGCGATCATGAACAGGTGCTGCAACTCGGTGCCTGCAGCCTCCAGGCGGCCGGCCAGGCTGGTGGCGACGAAGCCGCCGAACGAGAAGCCCATCAGCACCAGCGGCAGTTCAGGATGTCTGGCCCGCAGCCAGGCTGCGGCAGCGTCGGCATCGGCCACTTCGCCTGCGCCCATGTCATGGCTGCCGGCGCTTTGGCCAACGCCACGGTAATTGAAACGCAGGGTGACGTAACCGGCATCGCGGGCGGTGCGTTGCAGGGTCGAGACCACCTTGTTGAGCATGGTGCCGCCCTGGACCGGGTTGGGGTGGCAGATCAGCACCGCGCCACGGGCATCGGCCACATCAAGGTACAAGGCTTCCAGCTGGCCGCTGGGGCCATCGATGAACAAGGGGGTTTCGCGGACAAGCAAGGCACTACTCCGTGACCTCGGGAGGGGTCGATTCGTCTAGGTGAGGAATTCTGTTCTGATTTGCGATCGCTCGCGGTATACAGCGCAGGTCTGAGCCGTTAACGTAAAGCAAAGCCGTTTATAGAGGAAGGACTCGTGGAACTCTCGCTCCTTGTTTGGTTGTTGCCAACCCTGGCCCTGGTCATTGGCGTGGTCGTCGGTTTCGTCGTGGCCCGCCTGCTGCCCAATGCCGCGCCCAGCAGCACACAGCGTCAGCTGGATGACATCCAGAAGCGTTTCGACAGCTACCAGAACGAAGTGGTCACCCACTTCAACAGCACCGCCGTGCTGGTCAAGAAACTGACCCAAAGCTACCAGGACGTGCAGGATCACCTGGCCGAAGGCGCCAACAGCCTGGCCCTGGATGAAGTCACTCGCCAACGCCTGCTGGCTGCACTGCACTCCGAAGCGCCGCAAGGCCCACGTGACCGCCTGACCCCGCCGAAAGACACCGCCGAAGTGCCACGCGACTATGCACCGAAAGCGCCCAACTCGCCGGGCATGCTGGATGAGAGCTACGGGCTCAAGCGTTAATCCGCTGAACATGAAAAAGGCCTCGCAAGAGGCCTTTTTCGGTTTACCTATTTGCAAGCCTGCAATGCCTGCTCGACATCCGCCAATAGATCCTCCACATCCTCCAGACCCACCGACAACCTCACCAGCCCCTCCGATATCCCGTGATGTGCCCGCTCTTGCGGCGTGTAACTGGAGTGCGTCATGCTCGCCGGGTGCTGTGCCAACGACTCGGCATCCCCCAGGCTCACCGCCCGTGCAAACAGCTGTAGCGCATTCATGAAGCGCCGCCCCGCCTCGATACCGCCCTTGAGCTCGAAAGCGATCATGCCGCCCGGCAAACGCATCTGCCGTTGCGCCAGTTCGTACTGGGCGAACGACGGCAAACCGGGGTAATGAATCAGCTCCACCTGCGGCTGCCGGGCCAGAAACTCGGCCACCTGCCGGGCATTGCTGCAATGCCGGTCCATGCGCAGGGCCAGGGTCTTGATCCCGCGCATCAGCAACGCCGCATCATGTGGCGACATTACCGCCCCGGTCATGTCTTTCAGCCCTTCCAGGCGAATACGGTCGACCAGCGCCTTGCGCCCCACTACCAGGCCGGCGGTGATGTCGCCATGGCCACTGAGGTACTTGGTTGCCGAATGCACCACCAGGTCCGCCCCCAGCTCAAGTGGCCGCTGCAAGTAAGGCGTGCAGTAGGTGTTATCCACCACGACATGCACATCATGCCCCTGCACGGCCTGGGCAACCGCCGCGATGTCCACCAGTTGCATGTTGGGGTTAGCCGGCGTTTCAAAGTAGATCATCCGTGTTTTACTGTTGATCGCCGCTTTCAATGCCTTGGCATCGTTCAGGTCGACATGGCGGACCTTCACCCCGAACTCACCAATACCGTGGTGCAGAAAAGCGAAGGTGCAGCCATACAAGGTGCGCCCGACAATCAGTTCATCACCCGGCCGCAACAGGGTCCAGATGGTCGAGGTAATAGCGCCCATACCCGACGCCAACGCCAACCCCGCCTCACCGCCCTCCAGTGAAGCCATGCGTTGTTCCAGCAGTGCCAGGGTGGGGTTGGAGATGCGGCTGTAGAAATGCCCCGCCTCCTCCCCAGCAAAGCACGCAGCGCCGTATTCAACAGTGGGGAAGGCATAGGTGGCGGTCTGGTACACCGGCGGCACCAGCGCGCCACCGTGGGAAAGCGGGTCGTAGCCATGGTGAATGGCCCGCGTGGAAAAACCGGTGTTGTTATGGGAGTCGCGCATGGCAACAGCCTCTTGTGGTTTGTTATAAGCTTATGCCACCGAGCTGCCCGATTTTTTCCAAAATAGCCCACCCATCTGCGTGCTTGTTGGAACAAAAACAATAATCAACGGACCAGGAGGGCAAAACATGCCTTCAAGCCTCGACCGCACCGACCGCGCCCTGCTCGCGGCCTTGCAAGACAACGCCCGCCTTACCGTCGCCGAACTCGCCGACCAGGTGGCGCTCACCACCTCACCCTGCTGGCGACGGGTCAAGCTGCTGGAAGACAACGGCTACATCACTGGCTACCAGGCCATTCTCTCGCCCAAGTCGCTAGGGTTTGGCGTGACCGCGTTCGTCAGCATCATGATGGACTCGCACACCAAGGACATGGCACTGGCGTTCGAGCAGCGGCTGATGGAAATCCCTGAGATCGTGGCCTGCCATAACATCTCCGGGCGCTATGACTTTTTGCTGGAGATCCTGGCAAGGGACCTGGAGTCGTTCGGGGAATTCACTCGGGAAGTGCTGCAGCGGTTGCCGGGGGTGAAGGAGATCTATTCGAGTTTTTCCTACAAGGCGGTGAAGGAAAGACGGGTGATACCTGTGTCGGAGAAACACATCTAAGTGGCTCCTACATCTGAACATTGGTTAATGATCAAGCAGAGAACCTGTGGGAGCCGGAACCAGACAATAAAAAAACCCGCCGAAGCGGGTTTTTAATTGCAGGCCAGCGCTTAGATCGCGCCACGCTGGCGCAGCACGTCCAGCACCAGCTTCACGCCTTCATCCACGCTGGTGGACTGGGTGTCGATCACCAGATCCGCATCCAGCGGCACATCGAACGGGAAGCTTTCGCCCGGGATGTTGTCGCCACCGGCAGCGTACAGGCCTTGTGGGTCACGCTCACGGCAGGCCAGCGGCGATGCCTGAACGTACACAGTCACCAGTCGGTCTTTGCCGATCAGCGCCTTGGCCTGCTCGCGGCCTTCGGCATCCGGGGCCACGAACGCAGCCAGGGTCAGCAAGCCGGCTTCGTTGAACTGGCGCGCCACATGGGCGGCGCGGCGCCAGTTCTCGGTGCGCCCGGCACGGTCCTGTGGCAGGCCCTTGTTCAGGTCGTGGCGCAGGTTCTGGCCGTCGAGCACGTACACCGCACGGCCCATATCGAACAGCTTGCGCTCCACGGCATAGGCCAGGGTGCTCTTGCCAGCGCCGGACAGGCCGCTGAACAGCACGGTGGCTGGCTGCTGACCAAAGCGCAGTGCACGCTCCTCGGTGGACACGTGAGCCTGCTTGCCATGCTGGCCGGTGCTGCCGTGCGGCAGTACTGGCGGGGCGATGATCATGCCGGCGCCGACGGTGCCGTTGGTCAGGCGGTCGATGACGATGAACGCACCGGTGGTGCGGTTGCTGTCGTAACCGTCCAGCGCGATCGAAGCGTCCAGGGCAACCTTCACGCGGCCGATCTCGTTCAGTTGCAGTGCGCTGGCAGCGCCCTGCTCCAAGGTATTCACGTCAACCTTGTGGGTGATGCTGGCAATCGAGCCCGGCACGTAGCTGGTGGCGCGCTTGATGTCGTACTTCTTGCCCGGCAGCATCGGCTCTTCGGCCATCCACACCAGCATGGCGTCGAACTGGTCGGTCACCGGCGGTACGTTGTCGGCGTGTACCAGCAGGTCACCACGGGAGATGTCGATCTCGTCTTCCATGGTCAGGGTCACGGCCTGGCCTGGGCCTGCGTTTTCCAGTTCACCCTCATAGGTGACGATGGACTTGACGCGGCTGCTCTTGCCCGACGGCAGCACGACGATTTCGTCGCCCTTGTGTACCACGCCGCTGGCGATGGTGCCGGCGAAGCCGCGGAAGTTCAGGTTCGGGCGGTTCACGTACTGCACCGGGAAGCGCAGGTCGGTGAAGTTGCGGTCGGCCGACACTTCGACGGTTTCGAGGATTTCCATCAGCGTCGGGCCGGCGTACCACGGCGAACGCTCGCTGTGGTTGACCACGTTATCGCCCTTGAGCGCCGACATCGGCACGAAGTGCAGGCTGCTTGGGGTCAGGTTGATGGCGTCGGCAAACTTCAGGTAATCCGCCTTGATCGACTCGAAGACGTCCTGATCGAAGCCTTTGAGGTCCATCTTGTTGACCGCGACCACGATGTGCTTGATGCCCAGCAACGAAGCGATGTAGCTGTGGCGGCGGGTCTGGGTCTGCACGCCGTAGCGGGCATCGACCAGGATGATCGCCAGGTCGCAGGTGGACGCACCGGTGGCCATGTTGCGGGTGTACTGCTCGTGGCCCGGGGTGTCGGCAATGATGAACTTGCGCTTGGCGGTGGAGAAGTAGCGGTAGGCGACATCGATGGTGATGCCCTGCTCGCGCTCGGCCTGCAGGCCGTCTACCAGCAGTGCCAGGTCGACTTCTTCGCCGGTGGTGCCGACTTTCTTCGAATCACGGGTGATGGCTTCGAGGTGGTCCTCGTAGATCATCTTCGAGTCGTGCAGCAGGCGCCCGATCAGGGTGCTCTTGCCGTCATCCACGTTACCGCAGGTGAGGAAACGCAGCAGTTCTTTGCGCTCGTGCTGAGCCAGATAAGCGAGGATATCTTCGCTGATCAAATCGGATTGGTGCGACATGGAGTAACCCTGAAAATTAGAAGTAGCCCTGACGTTTTTTGTCTTCCATGGAACCGGCGCCATCGTGGTCGATGACTCGGCCCTGGCGCTCGGAAGTGCGCGTCAGGAGCATTTCCTGAATGATGTCGGTGAGCGTTTCGGCTTCCGACTCGACAGCCCCCGTCAACGGGTAGCAACCGAGGGTACGGAAACGCACCTTCTTCTTGACGATGCGCGCTTTCTCTTCATCGGTGAGATGCTCGAGGATGCGCTCGTCGTCGATCATGATCAGGGTGCCGTTCTTCTCGATCACTTCGCGCTCAGCGGCGAAGTACAGCGGCACGATCGGGATGCCTTCGAGGTAGATGTACTGCCAGATGTCCAGCTCGGTCCAGTTCGACAGCGGGAAGACGCGGATCGACTCGCCCTTGTTGACCTTGCCGTTGTACACGTTCCACAGCTCGGGGCGCTGGTTTTTCGGGTCCCAGCGGTGCTTGCTGTCCCGGAACGAATACACACGCTCCTTGGCCCGCGACTTCTCTTCGTCGCGGCGCGCGCCACCGAAGGCGGCATCGAAACCATGCTTGTCCAGTGCCTGCTTCAGGCCCTGGGTTTTCATGATGTCGGTGTGCTTGGAGCTGCCATGGGTGAACGGGTTGATGCCCTGCGCCACACCCTCGGGGTTGACGTGGGTGATCAGTTCCAGGCCCATTTCCTCGACCATCTTGTCGCGGAAGCTGTACATCTCCTGGAATTTCCACTGGGTGTCGACGTGCATCACCGGGAACGGCAGCTTACCCGGGAAGAAGGCCTTGCGCGCCAGGTGCAGCATCACGGCGGAATCCTTGCCGATCGAGTACAGCATCACCGGGTTATCGAACTCGGCGGCCACCTCGCGGATAATGTGGATGCTCTCCGCCTCCAGCTGTTTCAAGTGCGTCAGTTTGTCGACCATGGCTACTCACGAAAAACGATCTTATGGACGGCCTGCGGGCCGTGTTCGAGCGAGCCACTTTATCACAGCGGGTGCTTCTATTTAGGAGGCGGGCTAGATCGAAAAGGTCTAACGATATGACTGGGGGTTTGGGCTGAAACGGGGCCGCCCTGCGGCCCTTCGCGGGCATGCGCGCGAAACAGGCGACGCCGATCTCAGATGGGGTTCGGGCAATCGATAAACAGATGCTCCACGGCAAACCGCCGCGCCAGGTAATCACCCAACGCCTGCACCCCATATCGCTCGGTGGCATGGTGCCCGGCCGCGATGAAGCTGACGCCATTCTCCCGTGCACTGTGGTAGGTCTGCTCGGATGCCTCTCCGGTAAGGTACAAGTCCACTCCGGCCGCAATCGCCGTATCGATGTAACCCTGCCCGCCACCGGTGCACCAGCCGACCCGGCGGATCATCTCGTCTCCCTCCACCAGCAACGGCTCACGTCCCAGCACTTCCTGCACGCGCCGGGCAAAGTCGCGGGCCGTCATCGGTTCGACCAGCGAGCCGACCAGTCCCACCACCTTGGGGTTTTCCGGGTCCAGCGGCCCTTCGACGGTGATGTCCAGTTGCCGTGCCAGCTGCACGTTGTTGCCCACGTCCGGGTGCACATCCAGCGGCAGGTGAAACGCCAGCAGGCTGATATCGTTGTTCAGCAGGGTCTTCAGCCGACGCTGACGAATGCCTGTGATGCACGGGTTCTCACCCTTCCAGAAGTAACCATGGTGCACCAGTACCAGGTCGGCCTCGGCCTCGACTGCGGCATCCAGCAACGCCTGGCTGGCGGTAACACCGCTGACGATGCGGCTGACCTGCGGCCGGCCTTCGACCTGCAGGCCATTGGGGCAATAATCCTGGATCTTCGCGCTGCCCAGGTAGCGTTCGGCTTCCTCGACCAGGGTGTTGAGAGCGACGGCCATGAAAATCTCCTCGAAAACTGCGCTTTTCTCGGGCGCAACGCCCGTATAATGCCGGCCATTATGGGCCGTCGCCGGCACTGGGGGAACCGGTGTATGATCGCGCGCGCTCATGCCCCACTGCGCGGCCAATGGCCCCTGCTCTTTCCAGGATTCGTTCATGTTCAAGGCGTTTCGTTACTTTGGCTGGCCCCTGCTCACCGGCGTGCTGATCGCCATGCTGATCATCCAGCGCTTCCCGGAATGGGTCGGCCTGCCCAGCCAGGACGTCAACCTGCAACAGGCGCCACAAACCACCCGCATCATGCAGGGCCCGGTGTCTTACGCCGACGCGGTGACGCTGGCCGCGCCTGCGGTGGTCAACCTGTACACCACCAAAGTGGTGAACAAAAGCGCCCACCCATTGTTCGAAGACCCACAGTTCCGCCGCTTCTTCGGCGACAACCTGCCCAAGCAGCGCCGCTGGGAGTCGAGCCTGGGCTCGGCAGTGATCATGAGCCCCGAGGGCTACCTGCTGACCAATAACCATGTCACCAGCGGGGCCGACCAGATCGTCGTGGCGTTGAAGGATGGCCGCGAAACCCTGGCCCGGGTGATCGGCAGCGACCCGGAAACCGACTTGGCAGTGCTGAAGATAGACCTGAAGAACCTGCCGGCGATTACCATCGGCCGTTCCGACACCATTCACATCGGCGACGTGTCGCTGGCCATCGGCAACCCGTTCGGCGTCGGCCAGACCGTCACCATGGGTATCATCAGCGCCACCGGCCGTAACCAGCTGGGCCTGAACAACTACGAAGACTTCATCCAGACCGACGCCGCCATCAACCCGGGTAACTCGGGCGGCGCCTTGGTCGATGCCAATGGCAACCTGGTCGGCATCAATACCGCGATCTTCTCCAAGTCGGGCGGTTCGCAGGGCATCGGCTTCGCCATTCCGGTGAAACTGGCGCTGGAGGTGATGAAGTCGATCGTCGAGCATGGCCAGGTGATCCGTGGCTGGCTGGGCATCGAAGTGCAGCCGCTGAGCCAGGAGCTGGCCGAGTCGTTCGGCATGAAGGACCGCCCGGGTATCGTGGTGGCGGGCATCTTCCGCGAAGGGCCGGCGGCCAAGGCCGGGCTGCAACTGGGTGACGTGATTCTGAGCATCAACGGGGAACCGGCCGGTGACGGGCGCAAGTCGATGAACCAGGTGGCACGGATCAAGCCCAACGAGAAGATCACCATCGAGGTGATGCGCAACGGGCAGCAGTTGAAGCTGATTGCCGAGGTGGGGCTGCGGCCACCACCTGCTCCAGCAGCCACACAAGAAGAGAAGTAAAAAATGGGGCCGCTTAGCGGCCCCATTTGCATCAGTGCAGGATCTGGCTGAGGAACAACTTGGTCCGGTCACTGCGCGGCCGGTCGAAGAAGTCATCCGGCGCCGCCTGCTCCACGATCTCCCCCTTGTCCATGAAGATCACCCGGTTCGCCACGGTGCGGGCGAAGCCCATTTCGTGGGTTACACAGAGCATGGTCATGCCATCCTCGGCCAGGCCCACCATGGTATCGAGCACTTCCTTGACCATTTCCGGGTCCAGCGCCGAGGTCGGTTCGTCGAACAGCATGATCTTCGGCTTCATGCACAGTGCACGGGCAATCGCCACACGCTGCTGCTGGCCACCGGACAACTGCCCCGGGTACTTGTGCGCCTGCTCCGGAATACGCACGCGCTCCAGATAATGCATGGCAATTTCTTCGGCCTTGCGCCGGGGCATCTTGCGCACCCACATCGGTGCCAGGGTGCAGTTTTCCAGAATGCTCAGGTGCGGGAACAGGTTGAAGTGCTGGAACACCATGCCCACCTCGCGGCGGATGGCCTCGATCTGCTTGAGGTCGTTGGTCAGCTCCACACCATCCACCACGATGCGCCCCTGCTGGTGTTCTTCCAGGCGGTTGAGGCAACGGATGGTGGTGGACTTGCCCGAACCGGACGGCCCGCACAGTACGATTCGCTCGCCCTGGCGCACGTTCAGGTTGATGTCCTTGAGCACATGGAACTGGCCATACCACTTGTTCACACCCTGCATCTGGATGATGCCTTCGGGGCCGGCAGGCTGCTTGATCGCTTCACTCATTTCGAAACTCCTAACGCTTGTGGCCAGTGTCCAGCTTGCGCTCCAGGTGCATGGAGTAGCGGGACATACCGAAACAGAAAATCCAGAACACCAGGGCGGCGAACACATAGCCCTCGGTGGCCATGCCCAGCCAGGCCGGGTCGGCGGCGGCTTGCTTGACGCTGTTCAGCAGGTCGAACAGGCCGATGATGATCACCAGGCTTGTGTCCTTGAACAGGGCAATGAAGGTATTGACGATGCCGGGAATAACCAGCTTGAGCGCCTGCGGCAGAATCACCAGGCCCATCGCGCGCCAGTAGCCCAGGCCCATGGCCGCAGCGGCTTCGTACTGGCCCTTGGGAATGGCTTGCAGGCCCCCGCGTACCACTTCGGCGATGTACGCCGACTGGAACAGGATCACGCCGATCATCGCCCGCAGCAGCTTGTCGAAGCTCATGCCTTCAGGCAGGAACAACGGCAGCATCACCGACGACATGAACAGCACGGTGATCAACGGCACGCCGCGCCAGAACTCGATGAAAGTCACGCACACCACCTTAACGGCCGGCATGCGCGAACGCCGCCCCAGGGCCAGCAGGATCCCCAGCGGCAAGGCCCCAACGATACCCACGGTGGCGATCACCAGGGTCAGCATCAGCCCACCCCACTGGCTGGTGGCCACGGTTTCCAGGCCAAGCACGCCGCCATGCAGCAGGGTGTAGGCCAGGATCGGGTACAGCACCAGGAACCCCAGGCCATAGAAGGCCTTGCGCGGGAAACGCTTGATGAACAGCGGCGCAGCGCCGAGCACGGCAAGCCACACGGTCAGGTCCACGCGCCAGCGCAACTCCAACGGGTAATAGCCGTACATGAACTGGCCGAAGCGCTGCTGCACGAACACCCAGCAGGCGCCTTCCTTGGTGCAGTCGGCGCGGGTGGTGCCGACCCAGTTGGCGTCGATCAACGCCCACTGGATAAGCGGCGGCACGATCAGCCACACCAGGTAGATGGCAAACAGGGTCAGCAGCGTGTTGAGCCAGCTGGAAAACAGATTGGCACGCATCCATGCGAGCACGCCGACGGTTTTCACCGGTGGCGGCATGTCGGGTTTGAAAACATGGGCATTCACAGGCGTATCCTCACCGCTCGATCAGCGCAATGCGCTTGTTGTACCAGTTCATCAGCAGCGAAATGCTGATGCTGATGGCGAGATAGACACTCATGGTGATCGCAATCACCTCGATGGCCTGGCCGGTCTGGTTGAGCACGGTACCGGCAAACAGCGAGACCATCTCTGGATAGCCGATACCGGCCGCCAGCGACGAGTTTTTCGCCAGGTTCAGGTATTGGCTGGTCAGCGGCGGAATGATCACCCGCAGTGCCTGGGGGATGATCACCTTGCGCAGGGTCGGCCCCTCGCGCAGGCCCAGCGAGCGTGCGGCTTCGGTCTGGCCGTGGCTGACCGAACGGATGCCTGAACGCACGATTTCGGCAATGAAGGCGGCCGTATAGATCGTCAGGGCCAGGGTCAGCGCCAGCAGCTCGGGGATCAATACCCAGCCACCGACGAAGTTGAAGCCTTTCAGTTGCGGCACTTCCCAGGTCACCGGGCTACCGAACAGCAGCACGCTCAAACCCGGAATGGCGACGAACAACGCCAGCCCCACCCAGAACTTGTGAAACGGCACGCCGGTCTCGTCGAAGCGCTTGTTGGCGTAACGCACCATCGCCACGATCGCCACCACCGCCACGGCCAAGGCAACAACGAACGGCCAGAAGCCGTCGGCCATCGAAGCGCCGGGCATGTTCAGGCCACGGTTGCTGATAAAGAAGGTGTCGTCGATGTTGATGCTGCCCCGCGGTCCCGGCAGGGTCAGAAACACGGCGAAGTACCAGAACAGGATCTGCAACAACGGCGGGATGTTGCGGAAGGTTTCGACATACACGGTCGCCAGCTTGTTGATCATCCAGTTAGGCGACAACCGCGCCACACCGATGATGAACCCCAGGATCGTCGCCAGAATGACACCGATGAAGGTCACCAGCAGGGTATTGAGCAGGCCGATGACGAACACCCGCGCATAGCTGTCGGATTCGACATACGGGATCAGGTGCTGGGCGATGCCGAAGCCGGCACTGCGGTCGAGAAAGTCGAAGCCCGAGGTAATCCCCCGGTGTTGCAGGTTGGTTTGCGTGTTGTGGAACAGGTACCAGCCCAGGCCGACCACGAGAACGATCGTGAGGATCTGGAACAGCCACGCGCGCACACGCGGATCGTTAAGGGACAAGCCCTTGGGTGCGCCGATTTGATTTTGCATGAAGTGCCCCGGACAGTAGGGATTCGAACAGCCTGCGGCGGCGGGATGCCGCCGCAGGGTGCAGCCATCAGCGCACAGGTGGCGCGTACTGGATGCCGCCGTTGTTCCATAGGGCGTTCATGCCACGGTCGATCTTCAGGTCGGTGCTCTGGCCCAGGTTCTTCTCGAACACTTCGCCGTAGTTGCCGACTTGCTTCACGATTTGCACTACCCAGTCTTTGGGCAGCTTGAGGTCCTTGCCGTACTCACCGTCCGCGCCCAGCAGGCGGGCGACGTCCGGGTTTTTGGTGGCCTTGGCTTCGGCCTCGACATTCTTCGAGGTGATGCCCGCCTCTTCGGCGTTGAGCATGGCGAACAGAGTCCATTTGACGATGCTGAACCACTCCTCGTCGCCTTTACGCACCACCGGGCCCAGTGGCTCCTTGGAGATGGTCTCCGGCAGCACCACGTACTCGGTCGGCGCGGCCAGCTTGGAGCGCTGGGCGAACAGCTGCGACTTGTCCGAGGTCAGCACGTCGCAACGGCCCGATTCCAGCGACTTGGCGCTTTCGTCCGAGGTGTCGAAGGTGATCGGCGTGTACTTGAGGTTATTGGCGCGGAAGAAGTCCGACACGTTCAGCTCGGTGGTGGTACCGGCCTGGATACAGATGGTCGCACCATCCAGCTCCTTGGCGCTGGAAACACCCAGCTTCTTGTTGACCAGGAAACCTACACCGTCATAGTAGGTGACACCGGCAAACACCAGGCCCATGCCGGCATCGCGCGAACTGGTCCAGGTGGTGTTGCGCGACAGCACGTCGACCTCGCCCGACTGCAGGGCGGTGAAGCGTTCCTTGGCGTTGAGCTGGCTGAACTTGACCTTGGTCGCGTCGCCGAACACGGCGGCGGCCACTGCGCGGCACACATCGGCGTCGATACCGACGATCTTGCCCTGCGCATCAGGGACCGAGAAGCCCGGAAGACCGTCGCTCACGCCACACTGGACGAAGCCCTTCTTCTTTACCGCATCGAGGGTGGCGCCAGCCTGGGCGTTGCTCACGGCGCCCAGCGCGGCGGCAGCGGTCAGGACTGCCAGGGTGGTTTTCAACATCTTCATTCACAACCTCCAAATCGCTCTTGTTGTATCGAGCCGGAATTGCACCGCACCCTTTTGAGGCGTATCCGACCCGTATTGGCTTGTTATTGGGTCAATTGGCGCAATGGGCTGTTCTATGACAGCCTTCGCGTGCAAAGGGTGTTACCGTCACGGCCTGCCCTTTGCATCACAGGTTGAATAGCAAAGCGCGTACCAAAATTTCTGGCTGTAGCGTTTAAGCGCTCGTCAAGTAGGGAAAGTTGTATCGTTGCGACATTCTTTTTCCGACAATCATTTCCAGTGCCTTCTTTTCACGCACGCCATAACAAGACCCGCACACTTTCGGAGCAGTCATGACCAACCCGCTGATTCTCGAACCGCAGAAAACCGCCGATGCCTGTGTGATCTGGTTGCACGGTCTGGGTGCAGACCGTTACGACTTCCTACCTGTGGCCGAATTCATGCAGGAGCGCCTGGCCACCACCCGCTTCATCATGCCCCAGGCCCCAACCCGCCCGGTGACCATCAATGGCGGCTACGCCATGCCCAGCTGGTACGACATCAAGGCCATGACCCCGGCCCGCGCCATTGACGAAGCGCAGCTGGAGGAATCGGCCGAACAGGTGATTGCCCTGATCAAGGCCGAGCAGGCCAAAGGCATCAACCTGTCGCGTATTTTCCTGGCCGGTTTCTCCCAGGGTGGCGCGGTGGTGCTGCACACTGCCTATATAAAGTGGCAAGAAGCACTGGGCGGGGTGATTGCCCTGTCCACCTATGCCCCCACCTTCAACGACCAGCACCAGTTGAGTGCGTGCCAGCAACGCACCCCGGCCCTGTGCCTGCACGGCGTGCACGACCCGGTGGTCATCCCGTCCATGGGCCGCACCGCCTTCGAGTACCTGAACACCTGGGGCGTGGCCGCCCGCTGGCACGAGTACCCGATGGAGCACGAGGTGGTGGTCGAGGAGCTGAACGACATCCACGAATGGCTGGCCAAGCAACTGCAATAAGCGAGGACCGCCTGTAGTTGTAGGGCTATTCCACTACGCCGCGCCCGGTTCTTGCATTACACTGCCCGGCGTACATTCCTTAACCAGTTGATGAGACGATCGTGCTCAAGGCACTCAAGAAAATATTCGGCAAGGGAGACGCCGCGCCACAGGCCGCCGCTCCTGCTGCCAGCGTGTCGCCGCCTGCGCCCGCCCCGGCCACAGAGGCCCGGCCCGCGCCCAAACCGGCCGCCCCACGCGCCAAACCTGCCCCAAAGGCCGAACAGCCCACCGCCGCCACGCCAGCCGCCGACACCCCGGCCAAGGAAAAACCGCGTCGCGAACGCAAGCCCAAGCCGCAGGCCAGCCTGTGGAAGCCGGAAGACTTCGTGGTCGAGCCACAGGAAGGCAAAACCCGCTTCCACGACTTCAAGCTGTCCAACGAGCTGATGCACGCCATCCACGACCTGGGCTTCCCGTACTGCACGCCGATCCAGGCGCAGGTGCTGGGTTACACCCTGCGTGGCCAGGACGCCATCGGCCGGGCGCAGACCGGTACCGGCAAAACCGCCGCGTTCCTGATTTCGATCATTTCCCAGCTGCAGCAGACGCCGCCGCCCAAAGAGCGTTACATGGGTGAACCGCGCGCGCTGATCATCGCGCCCACCCGCGAGCTGGTGGTGCAAATCGCCAAGGACGCCATCGCCCTGACCAAGTACACCGGCCTGAACGTGATGAGCTTCGTCGGCGGCATGGACTTCGACAAACAGCTCAAGGCCCTGGAAGCTCGCCACTGCGACATCCTGGTCGCCACCCCAGGTCGCCTGCTGGACTTCAACCAGCGCGGCGAAGTGCACCTGGACATGGTCGAGGTGATGGTGCTGGACGAAGCCGACCGCATGCTCGACATGGGCTTCATCCCACAAGTGCGCCAGATCATTCGCCAGACGCCGCCGAAAAGCGAGCGCCAGACCCTGCTGTTCTCGGCCACCTTCACCGACGACGTGATGAACCTGGCCAAGCAGTGGACCACCAACCCGGCCATCGTCGAGATCGAGCCGGAGAACGTGGCCAGCGAAACGGTCGAGCAGCACGTGTATGCCGTGGCTGGCAGCGACAAGTACAAGCTGCTGTACAACCTGGTGACCCAGAACAAATGGGAACGGGTGATGGTGTTTGCCAACCGCAAGGACGAAGTGCGGCGCATCGAGGAGAAACTGGTACGCGACGGCATCAATGCCGCCCAGCTGTCGGGCGACGTGCCGCAGCACAAGCGCATTCGTACCCTGGAAAGCTTCCGCGAAGGGCGCATTACCGTGCTGGTGGCGACGGATGTGGCGGGGCGTGGTATTCACATCGATGGCATCAGCCACGTGATCAACTTCACCCTGCCGGAAGACCCGGATGACTACGTGCACCGCATTGGCCGCACAGGCCGTGCGGGGACCAGTGGCGTGTCGATCAGCTTTGCCGGGGAGGATGACTCCTACCAGCTGCCGGCGATCGAAGAACTGCTGGGGCGCAAGATCAAGTGTGAGATGCCGCCGGATGAGCTGCTGAAGCCGGTGCCGCGCAAGCATCACTGACCGATGCTGGATTCTTCGCGGGCAAGCCCGCTCCCACAGGTACGTCACAGGGCTTTAAATCTGTGCAGTACCTGTGGGAGCGGGCTTACCCGCGAACCGGTGCGAAGCACCGGCCATCAAAAAAAGGCCTACCAGCGCCCCGCCGCATCCTGGTCACTCTGCTTCCCTTCCACCCACCTTGGCCCTTCCTGGGTATTCTCCTTCTTCCAGAACGGCGCCCGGGTCTTCAGGTAGTCCATGATGAAGTTGCAGGCATCGAACGCCGCCTGCCGATGGGCACTGGCCACCCCCACGAACACAATCGGCTCGCCCGGCTCCAGCGCCCCTATGCGGTGCAGCACCTCTACCTTGAGCAACGGCCAGCGCTGCTCGGCCTCCACCACGATCTTGGCCAAGGCCTTTTCGGTCATCCCCGGATAGTGCTCCAGGAACATTCCTGCCACTTCGCGACCGTCGTTGAAATCCCGCACGTAGCCGACAAACCCGACCACCGCACCCACGCCGACATTGGCCGCATGCATGGCATTGACCTCGGCCCCCGGGTCGAACGCGCCTTCCTGCACTCGCACCGCCATGATCAGCCTCCGGTCACCGGCGGGAAGAACGCCACTTCATCGCCCTCTTCCAACGGTTCATCGAGCCTGCACAGCTCTTCGTTGCGCGCACACATCAAGTTTTGCTCAGCCAGCAGCTCATACTTCCCGCCCTTGGCCACCAACGCCTTGCGCACATCGTCGAGCACATTGAATGCACCCTCGACACGCTCGGCATCAACACCCAGCAGCTCGCGGTATCGCGCGAAGTACATCACCTTGACCTTCATCATGCCTCCACCTTGTAGTGCCCGCTCTTGCCACCGAGCTTTTCCAGCAGGCGCACCTGCTCGATGACCATGCCCTTGTCCACCGCCTTGCACATGTCGTAGATCGTCAGCGCGGCAACGCTGGCAGCAGTCAACGCTTCCATCTCCACGCCGGTCTGCCCGGCGAGCTTGCAGCGGGCGACGATACGCACGGCGTCCTGCCCTTCGGCACTGAGTTCGACTTTGACGCTGGTCAGCATCAGTGGGTGGCACAGCGGGATGAGGTCGCTGGTTTTCTTCGCCGCCTGGATCCCGGCGATGCGCGCCACGGCGAACACGTCGCCCTTGGGGTGCTCACCGTCGACGATCATCTGCAAGGTCTGCGGCAACATACGCACCCGCGCCTCGGCGGTGGCCTCGCGCTCGGTCACGGCCTTTTCAGTGACGTCGACCATGTTGGCCCGCCCCTGAGAATCAAGATGTGTCAGCACTGCTCTGCTCCTGTGAAGGGAACAGCCAGTGTAAACCTGTGGGTCAGGTTTGAGCAGAGGGTTCATGCTTGAAGAGGCCGGGCGGCGAACCGCCCGGCGGTGAGGGTTACAGATGCGACTCGGCGTACTCGGCCAGCACCGAACGTGGCACACCCTGCAGGGTGATGTGCACACCATGGGGGAAGTCCTTGAAGCGCTCGGTGAGGTAGGTCAGGCCCGAGCTGGTCGCGGACAGGTAGGGGGTGTCGATCTGCGCCAGGTTGCCCAGGCAGACCACTTTGGAACCCGAGCCTGCACGGGTGATGATGGTTTTCATCTGGTGCGGCGTGAGGTTCTGGCACTCGTCAATCAGGATCAGGCTCTGCTGGAAGCTGCGACCCCGAATGTAGTTAAGCGACTTGAACTGCAACGGCACGCGTTCGAGGATGTACTCCACACTGCCATGGGTGCTTTCGTCATCCATGTGCAAGGCTTCGAGGTTGTCGGTGATGGCACCCAGCCAGGGCTCCATCTTCTCGGCTTCGGTGCCCGGCAGGAAGCCGATTTCCTGGTCCAGCCCCTGCACGCTGCGGGTGGCGATGATGCGCCGGTAGCGCTTGCTGACCATGGTCTGCTCGATGGCTGCAGCCAGCGCCAGGATGGTCTTGCCGGAGCCGGCGGCGCCGGTCAGGTTGACCAGGTGGATATCCGGGTCGAGCAGGGCGAACAGCGCCAGGCTCTGGTGGATGTCGCGAGGCTTCAGGCCCCAGGCTTCCTGGTGCAGCAGCGGCTCCTGGTGCAGGTCGAGCAATAGCAGCTCGTCGTTGCGGATACCCTTGATCCAGCCGACGAAACCCTGCTCATCGATGATGAACTCGTTGATGTGCACTGCCGGCAGATTGTCGATCATCTGCACCCGATGCCAGGTGCGGCCGCGCTCCTGGCGGGTGTCGACTTTGCTGACGCGGTCCCAGAACGAGCCGGTAACCGAGTGGTAACCCTTGGACAGCAAGGACACGTCATCGACCAGCTGGTCAGTGCTGTAGTCCTCGGCCGCAATGCCACAGGCGCGCGCCTTCAGGCGCATGTTGATATCTTTGGTGACCAGCACCACGTCCAGATCGGTGCGCCGGCTGCGTACGTCGAGCAGGGTGTTGATGATGATGTTGTCGTTGAGGTTTTCCGGCAGCAACTTGCTCGGTTCGTTGCGCGGGCTCATCAGAATCGACAGAAAGCCCTTGGGACCACTCTTGTTACGCTGGATCGGCACGCCCTGCTCGACATCGCTGGGCGAAGCGTCACCGAGGGTCTGGTCGATCAGGCGGATGGCCTGGCGGCATTCCGCGGCGATGGTCTGTTTGCCAGTCTTGAGCTTGTCGAGTTCCTCCAGCACCGTCATCGGGATGGCGACGTGGTGCTCCTCGAAGTTCAGTAACGCGTTGGGATCGTGAATCAGGACGTTGGTATCGAGCACATAGAGGATTGGCTTGCTGGAGGAAGGGTTGCGTCCTTGGTCATCCATACTCGGTCACCTTATGTCGAAGCCATACGGCACGGTCTGTTGCGCCGCAAAGTGACTACCGCTCTCCCCGTATCCGCGTTGTTACGGGCGGGAAGCGAACCTGGCTAGGTGGGCCTGGATGACGCCACCTGTGCTGCAGGAATCGGCTGTCTGGTTTCTTCATACCGCAAAAGCCATGACCGAAAAAAGCATTTTTACGTCTTTTTGAAGTTTATTTTTCCGATTGACGAAGAGGCCTTGGCGGCGAGGCCAGACGGGACTACGCTCAGAAGTCATACCCCTTGTTCGCTATATCCATATTCCCGGCAATCTTCCCAGCCAATCCCGCTTTGGGCGGTGTTGCGTAGCAACCATTCCACCGCCGGTTGGGCCTTGGGCAGGCTGTCGTGGAACTGGATTACCCCTTTGCGCCACAACAGCATCAGGGTCAGTACCCGCTGCGCCGAGGCCTCTGCGCTCAAAACGCCATCATCCTGGGCATCGATATCCCACAGCGATACCCGCAACTGTTGGCTAGCCATGAACGCGTCGCCATCGGCACGGCGTTGGCCATAAGGCGGGCGGAACAGCGGCACATATTGTTCTGGCAGGTCAGCCTGCACCCGCGCCTGGCTACGTCGCAGCGAGTCCTGCCAATCCGTCCACTGGGCATGGGAGCGGTATTCCCAGCCTTGAATACCCACGCACTGCCCGCGATACAGTTGGCGCACCGCATTCGCCGCCCCCGCATCACGGCGTTGTTGCAGGCGGTTACCCAGCACGAAGAAGGTGCCCTGAAGCTTCTGCCGACGCAGGTAATCCGTCAGCATGTCGGTATTCCCGTCGTCCGGCCCAGGCCCGCCAACGAAGGTCAGCAGGAACATGCGGTCGTTCAGCTCATCACCATTGCGCTCGCGCGAAGACAGCCGTTCGACCTCGCTGCTGGTCTGCGGCAGCAGCGCCGCCTTGCGCAATTGTTCGTCCAGGTAGCGCACATGGAACTGATGGCTCGGCTCGATCCAACCGGTATAGAACGTGCCGACATCAGCAGCGAACGTTGCCGCCTGGGCACGTAAATCCGCCATGGAAGTTACCGGATAGCAAAACGATGCATCCTGCACGCAACTGCGCTGCGCCTGTTGATAACCCTCCGATAACCGCTGCCACATGCGCGCCCGCACCTGACGCACCTTCTGCAGATTGATCTGCCGCAACCCCAGCCGCGCCGCCAGCGCCGCATCGTCCAGCAATTCGCTCTCATGCAGCACTTGGGCGAACGAAAGAATCTCGGCCCGCGAGGCCACATCGAACAGCGCGGGGCTATCCAGCTGTTCGGGCCACAGGCTGCGGTCCAGGCTGACCTGGGGTGAAGGGGCGGCTTGCACGGCACAGCTCAACAGAGCGGCCAGCAAGGCAAAGACGATGCGCACGGTGTAAGGCTCCGCAACGGCAAAACGCGAACTATAGCGCCTGCACCGCCCCATGGTCTGTGACTATCGTCGTCATAGTTTGGACTTGCACCGCCCACCCCGTAGAATCCACGGCCAACGATGCCAGGAGCCGACCCGATGCTGACGGTGATTTCCCCCGCCAAGACCCTCGATTACGACACCAAGCCGGTGACCGAGCGTTTCACCCTGCCCCAGTACCTGGACGACTCCCAGGAGCTGATCCAGCAACTGCGCGAGCTGTCGCCTGCACAAATCAGCGAACTGATGCACCTGTCCGACAAGCTCGCCGGCCTGAATGCCGCCCGCTTCGGCAGCTGGACCCCGGACTTCACCCCGGCCAATGCCAAGCAGGCGCTGCTGGCGTTCAAGGGTGACGTATACACCGGCCTCGACGCCGAGAGCCTGGATGAAGACGACTTCAGCTATGCGCAAGACCACCTGCGCATGCTCTCGGGCCTGTACGGCCTGCTGCGCCCGCTGGATTTGATGCAGCCCTATCGCCTGGAAATGGGCACCAAGCTGGCCAACGCCCGCGGCAAGGACCTGTATGCCTTCTGGGGCACACGCATCAGCGAATGGCTGAACCAGGCCCTGGCTGAACAAGGTGATGACGTGCTGCTGAACCTGGCCAGCAACGAGTACTTCAGTGCCGTGAAACGCAGCGCACTGAAGGCCCGGGTGATCAACGTCGACTTCAAGGACCTGAAGAACGGCCAGTACAAGATCATCAGCTTCTACGCCAAGAAAGCCCGCGGTATGATGAGCCGCTTTGTTATCCAGCAACGCATCAGCGACCCGGAGCAGCTCAAGCAGTTTGATGTGCAGGGGTACTACTACAGCGCCGAGCAGTCCAAGGCTGATCATCTGGTGTTTTTGCGGGATCATCCGGGCGATTGATCCGGCATTTGCGCAGCTCTTGAGATCGAGCGCCGCCCGCGCGGCGCATCGCGAGCTGCGCTCGCTCCTACGTTTGTTTACGGCCAATTATTCCTGTGAGATTTGCGCGCGTACGCCTTGGCGCATGGCGCGATATCGCGTCGTACACACCAGGCGGTCGCGCGCGACTGCCATATGCGTTACTGGCCCGAAACAAACGTAGGAGCGAGCGCAGCTCGCGATGCGCCGCGCGGGCGGCGCTCGGTCTCACAGGCGAAGACCCTCTCAAGGCATGCCCATCCGAACCAACCACAAAAAGACTATTTTTTGACGCCAAAAAACCACCACTCCTACCCTTATCACCAAACGCCATAAGACCGTTCATAGCTTTTTTGACGTTTTTTGAAAAATATTTTTCGATGCTGGCATAAAAACATCTCGCAACAGTTTCGTCCTTTATATACGGGGACAAAACACTCGCGTGCTATCAAATTGAAACTGTCCGCCACTGAAAAAATATTTAGAAATCTTTCATCCGGACGAAACCCACTCAGGAACTTCTCCCGCGACCTGCCGCTCATAGTGCCGTAACGCATTTCCTGCCTCCGGGTTGTGAGAGATGACTTACAGATGACACGGGCAGGTATCCACTACCTGCCTTGATAACTTCGACAGGTATCACGGAAACCCCGAAACCCTGTCCATGCAGGAGAGGCGCGCCCCTTACAAATCGTCCTAGTGGTTGATTTCAAAGGATTTTTCCACTTGAAAAAACAAGCACAGCAACGCGCCAAGTAGCGCATTGCAATAAAGACGGCTGCATTTCAGGGCACGTTTTTTAATAGATGGCTTTTTACTGCCAACTTTGAGTGCATAACTTCTTGCGCTCTGGATTTATTTTGCCTGCGCTCGGCGAAGTGTGCATTCGCCATGGATCCGTGCGCCCGAAAACTGTTGTTAATCAACCCGGCCGGCACTTTGGTAAGCGTCGGCGTGATAAACACATGAGGTGATAGCGATGCGTATCAGCATCTTTGGTTTGGGTTATGTGGGTGCAGTCTGTGCAGGCTGCCTGACGGCGCGTGGCCATGAAGTGATCGGTGTGGACGTGTCCAGCACCAAGATCGATCTGATCAACCAGGGCAAGTCGCCCATCGTCGAACCTGGCCTGGAAGCACTGCTGCAACAGGGCATCGCCAATGGCCGCCTGCGCGGCACCACCGACTTCGCCGAAGCCATCCGTGCAAGCGACGTGTCGATGATTTGCGTGGGTACCCCCAGCAAGAAAAACGGCGACCTGGGCCTGGAGTACATCGAGTCGGTGTGCCGCGAAATCGGCTACGTGCTGCGTGACACCACCCGCCGCCACACCATCGTGGTGCGCAGCACCGTGCTGCCGGGCACCGTCAAGAACGTGGTCATCCCGATTCTCGAAGACTGCTCGGGCAAAAAGGCCGGCGTTGACTTCGGCGTGGCGGTCAACCCGGAATTCCTGCGTGAAAGCACCGCTATCAAGGACTACGACCAGCCACCGATGACCGTCATCGGCGAACTGGACAGCGCCAGCGGCGACATCCTGCAGGCCCTGTACGAAGAGCTCGACGCCCCGGTGATCCGCAAGCCGATCGAAGTGGCCGAGATGATCAAGTACACCTGCAACGTGTGGCACGCCACCAAGGTCACCTTCGCCAACGAAATCGGCAACATCGCCAAGGCCGTAGGTGTGGATGGCCGTGAAGTGATGGACGTGGTCTGCCAGGACACCGTGCTGAACCTGTCCCAGTACTACATGCGCCCTGGCTTCGCCTTCGGCGGCTCGTGCCTGCCCAAGGACGTACGCGCCCTCACCTACCGCGCCGCCAGCCTCGACGTACGTGCACCGCTGCTCGACTCGCTGATGCGCAGCAACGAATCGCAGGTGCAGAACGCCTTCGAGCTGATCGAAGCCCACGACAAGCGCAAGGTCGCCCTGCTGGGACTGAGCTTCAAGGCCGGCACCGACGACCTGCGCGAAAGCCCGCTGGTAGAGCTGGCCGAGCGCCTGATCGGCAAGGGCTACCAGCTGGACATCTACGACGAGAACGTCCAGTACGCCCGCGTCCACGGTGCCAACAAGGACTACATCGAGTCGAAGATCCCGCACGTGTCGTCGCTGCTCAACGCCGACTTCCAGCAGGTGATCGACAACGCCGACATCATCGTGCTCGGCAACCGTGATGAGCAGTTCCGCGCGCTGGCTCAGCAAGCGCCAGCGGGCAAGCAGGTGATCGACCTGGTCGGCTTCATGAGCAAGCCGACCTGCACCACCAGCCGCACTGAAGGCATCTGCTGGTAAGTGCCTGGCCGGGCAACGGAAGCCTCCCCACTTCCGTTGCCCACCCTCCCCCAAATTCTCGACGGATGCTGAACATGCAAAGGCTCCAGACCGTGCTGTTGCAGTGCGCCGGGTGGCTGCTCTACATGAGCCTGCTCATGCTGATCGCCCTGGCCCTGCCAGCCGATATCTTCGACTCGCAGTCGAAGCACTTCATCTTCCTGGTCGGCGCAGTCGGCATCTGGCGCTACTCCATGGGCGCCACCCATTTCATCCGCGGCATGATCTTCCTCTACGGTGTGTACCCGTACCTGCGCCGCAAGGTGCAGAAGATGGGCAATGCCACCGACCCGTCGCATGTGTACCTGATGGTGACCAGCTTTCGCATCGAAGCGCTGACCACCGCCCAGGTGTACAGCTCGGTGATCCGCGAGGCGATCAACTGCGGCTTCCCCACCACCGTGGTCTGCTCGCTGGTGGAAATGTCCGATGAACTGCTGGTGAAAAGCCTGTGGGCCAAATACAACCCGCCAGCCCATGTGAAGCTGGACATCGTGCGCATTGCCGGCACCGGCAAGCGCGATGGCCTGGCCTACGGCTTCCGTGCCATATCGCGCATGCTGCCGGACGAAAACGCCGTGGTGGCGGTGATCGACGGCGACACCGTGCTGGCCGATGGCGTGGTCCGCAAAACCGTGCCGTGGTTCAAGCTGTTCCCCAACGTCGGCGGCCTGACCACCAACGAGTTCTGCGAAGTACGCGGCGGCTACATCATGAGCGAGTGGCACAAGCTGCGCTTCGCCCAGCGCCACATCAACATGTGCTCCATGGCCCTGAGCAAGCGCGTGCTGACCATGACCGGGCGCATGTCGATGTTCCGCGCCAGCGTGGTGACCAACCCTGAGTTCATTGCCGACGTCGAAAGCGACTCGCTGATGCACTGGCGACTGGGCCGCTTCAAGTTCCTCACCGGTGACGACAAGTCCAGCTGGTTCAGCCTGATGCGCCTGGGCTACGACACCTTCTACGTGCCGGACGCCGCCATCAATACGGTCGAGCACCCGCCCGAAAAGAGCTTCTTCAAGGCCAGCCGCAAGCTGATGTACCGCTGGTACGGCAACAACCTGCGGCAGAATTCCCGTGCGCTGGGCCTGGGCCTGGGCCGCCTGGGGCTGTTCACCAGCATTGTGCTGTTCGACCAGCGCGTGTCGATGTGGACCAGCCTGCTGGGGCTGACCGTGGCGGTGATCGCCAGCCTCAAGTTCGGCCTGGCCTTCCTGCTGGTGTACCTACTGTGGATCGGCATCACCCGCCTGATACTCACCGTCATGCTGCTGTGCTCCGGCCACAACGTAGGCCCGGCCTACCCGCTGATTCTCTATTACAACCAGATCATCGGCGCGCTGATGAAGATCTACGTGTTCTTCCGCCTCGACAAGCAGTCGTGGACGCGTCAGCCCACTGCCCTCAAGCGTGACCTCGCCAGCTTTCAACAATGGTTCAACACCTGGTCCTCGCGGACCATGACCTTCTCGGCGGCCAGCATCTTCGTTGCTGTGCTGTTCATGGTCGTGTGAGCCCAACCCGGATCGGATCTAACAGGAACAAACCACCATGAATACCGCCGTGAACGTCAATGTCGTGCATGAGTCCGAAGCCCAGCGCCAACACGCCCGGGTGCGCATTCCCGCCAAGCTGCGTTTTCTGGACGCCCAGCGCCAAACCCATGAGGTGAAGGTCGACGACCTTTCTGCCGGTGGCCTGAGCTTCCACACCAAGCAGCCATTGTCGGTAGGCGATGTACTGCGCGGGCGCCTGCAGTTCGTGGTCGACAACCTGGGCCTGTCGATCGACATCGAGTTCCAGGTGCGCTCGTACAACCCGAGCAGCGGCCGTACCGGTGCGCAGTTCCAGAACCTCGAACCCCGCGACATCGCCACGCTGCGGCACATCATCACCAGCCACCTGTCCGGTGAGCTGATCAGCATCGGCGACGTGCTCAGCACCCTGCAACGTGACAACTTCACCAAGGCGCGTAAGCAAAAAGACGGCGGCTCGGGCCTGAGCGCCTTTGGCCGGTTCAAGGCAGTCACCGTCACCTTGGGCGTGTTCGTGGTCGGCGTCGCGGCTTTCGGCTTTGTCGCCAAGTCGTTGTACGGCATGTATTTCATCAGCCATGCCGAAGCCGGTGTGGTCGCGGTACCGACCACCACCATCACCATGCCGCGCGACGGCACCGTGAGTAGCCTGGTCGAGGGCGGTGGGCAGATCGCCAAGGGCGCGCCATTGGCCAGCTTCTCCACCAGCATGCTCGACATGCTCAAGGGCAATCTGGACGACTCGCAGCTGGAGCCGGCGAAGATCGAAGAGCTATTCGGCAAGCAGCTGTCCGGCACCCTCACCAGCCCCTGCGATTGCGTGGTCGCCCGCCAGCTGGTGGACGACGGCCAGTATGCCGCCAAGGGCCAGCCGATCTTCCAGCTGATCCCGCGCACCACCACGCCCATGGTCGAAGCCCGCTTCAGCTACCGCCAGTTCGACGAGGTCAAGCCAGGTACCCGGGTCAACTTCCAGGTAGCCGGCGAAGACGAAGTGCGCACCGGCCAGATCGTCAGCAGCGCCAGTCTCAACAGCGACGACCTCGCCTCCGACATTCGTGTGCAGATCAAGCCTGACAGCGGCCTGCCTGCCGAACTGGCCGGCCGCCCGGCTGCGGTCAACAGCGACCGTGGCCCATCGCTGAACTGGTTGATCGACAAAGCCGTCGCCCGTGGGCTGTAAGAGGATCACAGCATGATTCCCTACAAGAAGAGCACAAGCCTGGGCCTGTGTGCCCTGGCTGCCGCCATCACCCTGGCCGGCTGTGCCGGCCTGCCCGACCAGCGCCTGGCCAACGAAGCCATGAAACGCGGTGACACGGCCTTGGCCGAGCGCAACTACAAGGCCCTGGCCGACCTGGGCTACAGCGAAGCGCAAGTGGGCCTGGCCGACATCAAGGTGGCCACCCGCGACCCGTCGCAAATCAAGGAAGCCGAGGCCACCTACCGCGCCGCAGCGGCCACGTCGCCCCGCGCTCAGGCGCGCCTTGGCCGCCTGCTGGTGGCCAAGCCCGACAGCACCCAGGCCGAGCGCGAGGAAGCCGAGTCGCTGCTCAAGCAAGCCGCCCGTCAAGGCGAAAGCAACACCCTCATTCCGCTGGCGATGCTCTACCTCAGCTACCCGCAGAGCTTCCCCAAGGTCAACGCACAGCAGCAGATCGACCAATGGCGCGCCGCCGGCAACCCGGAAGCGGGCCTGGCCCAAGTGCTGCTGTACCGCACCCAAGGCACCTACGAGCAGCACCTGGGCGAGGTGGAGAAAATCTGTAAAGCCGCCCTGAACACCACCGACATCTGCTACGTCGAACTGGCCACCGTGTACCAGAAGCGTGGCCAGGCCGACCAGCAAGCCGCCCTGCTTGACCAACTGAAAGCCGCCTACGCCCGTGACGCCGTGCCGGCCACCCGGGTCGACAGCGTTGCCCGTGTGCTGGCTGACCGCAGCCTGGGCCAGACCGACGAGAAAACCGCCAAGGAGCTGCTTGAGCAGGTGGCCCCGGTGAACCCAGCATCCTGGGTCAGCCTGGCACAACTGGTGTACGACTTCCCCGAACTGGGCGACACCGACCAGTTGCTGGCCTACATCGACAAGGGCCGCGAAGCCGAACAGCCGCGCGCCGAACTGCTGCTGGGCCGCCTGTACTACGAAGGCAAGACCCTGCCAGCCGACGCCAAAAAGGCCGAGCAGCACCTGCAGGCTGCCGCCGACGCAGGTGAGATCAGCGCCCATTACTACCTGGGCCAGCTGTACCGCCGTGGCTATTTGGGCAACGTCGAGCCGCAGAAGGCTGTCGACCACCTGCTGGCCGCCGCCCGTGGCGGGCAGAACAGCGCCGACTATGCCCTGGCCCAGCTGTTCAGCGAAGGCCACGGCATCCGCCCGCAACCGGGCAACGCCTGGGTGTTCGCCCAGCTGTCGCAGGTCAACCCGACGCCGCAATCGGGCGAACTCTTGCAGCAACTCGACCAGCAACTCACGCCTGATCAACGCAGCCAGGCCCAGCAACTGCTGGACCAGGAAAAGCAGGCACGCGGCAGCATGGCCCAGGGCGCGAACAGCACCCTGGCACTCGAAGCCCTGCAAGACGACGAAAAAGACGTAGACGGTGAGGACTCGCTATGACGCTCAATCCCTTCGTGAAAGCTGGCATCGGCCTGAGCTTCGCCCTGCTGTGGTCCTGCCCGACCCTGGCGGAAATGACCGCTGAGAAAAACTTCGGCCTGGACGTGAAAATCACCGGCCAGTCGGAAGACGACCGCGACCTGGGCACCCGCCCTGGCGGCGACGTCAACGGCCTGGGCCTGGACTTGCGCCCGTGGGTGTACGGCGAACGCGGCAACTGGAGCGCCTACGCCATGGGCCAGGCCGTCGCCGCCACCGACACCATCGAAACCGACACCCTGCGCCAGAACGACGACGGCACCACCACCGACACCGGTGACGACAGCCGCCAGCCAGACAAAAGCTACCTGGCCATGCGCGAATTCTGGGTGGGCTACAGCGGCCTCACCGCCTACCCCGGCGAGCAACTTCGCCTCGGTCGCCAGCGCCTGCGCAGCGACGATGGCATGTGGCGCGACACCAATATCGAAGCACTGAACTGGACCTTCGACACCACCCTGCTCAAGGCCGACCTGGGCGTGGCCCAGCGCTTCAGCGAATACCGCACCGACCTCACCGAACTGGCCCCGGAAGACAAGGACCGCACCCACATCTACGGTAACGTCGCCACACAGTGGACCCCTGGCCACTGGGTAGGCGTGCGCGCCCACCACACCCACGACAGCGGCAGCCTGAAAAACCCGGGCGAAACCGTCGATGCACTGGACAAGACCCGCACCGGCGACCTGACCTGGCTGGGCCTGGAAGCCAACAGCGACGCCTACAACTGGCGCAACGACCATACCGTCAACTACTGGGGCAGCGTCACCTGGCTGACCGGTGACCGCGACACCCTCAGCAGCCAGGCCGTCGGCGACGAGCAGGTTGCCACCGGCAAGCAGAGCGGCGATGTCAATGCCTGGGCCACCGACCTCGGCATTCGCCTGCGCCTGGACCCGCAATGGCAGGTCGGCGCGGCCTATGCCCGTGGCAGCGGCGGCGGTGGCGAGGACGGTTCGAACAACTTCGAGCAGACCGGCCTTGAGAGCAACCGCTCCAACTTCACCGGCACCCGCTCGCGCGTGCACCGCTTCGGTGAAGCGTTCCGTGGCGAACTGGGCAACCTGCAGGCCGCCACCCTGTTTGCCTCCTGGCAGCTGCGCGATGACTACGACGCCAGCCTGATCTACCACAAGTTCTGGCGTGTCGACGGCAACCAGAACATCGGCTCCAGCGGCATCAATGCCGCCGTCGACGACAACGGCGTCAACCGCCAGCTGGTCGACGGTGAAAAAGACCTTGGCCAGGAAATGGACGTGGTCGTGACCAAATACTTCAAGCAAGGCCTGTTGCCAGCCTCCATGAGCCAGGCCATCGACGAGCCATCCGCCCTGGTGCGCCTGCGCGCCGGTGTGTTCAAGCCGGGCGACGCCTATGGCAAGGAAGCGGATTCGTACATGCACCGCGCCTTCGTCGACGTGATCTGGCGATTCTGAGGCCGGGAGAGACCTGATGAACCTTCACCCGCACTTACGTCACAGCCTGTTGGCCAGCGCCTTGCTGCTGGCAAGCCACCTGGTCGCCGCCGCAGAACCTCAGGTCATTGCCAAGGAACTGCAGCAGGCCAAGACCTACACCGTGGCCAGCGCGCCGATCGAGCCGCTGCAGATGGACCCGCCCAAGCTGCCCGACCTGACCGGCTTCACCGCCGAGGCGGTGCAGAAGAAGATCGACCGCAGCCACAAGGGCAAGGTCAGCCTGCGCCGCATGTTCCAGGAAGACACCCTCAAGGAATTCGTCGGCGGCGACAACAAGGCGGCCGAGTGGGTGCAGCGCCAGCACGGTATTCCGCAGGCGATCTTCGTCGATGACGGCCATGTCGACCTGGTGGAACTGAGCAAGAAGGTGCCCAGACAGTACCTCAGCGAAGTCGAGCCGGGCGTGTACCTGGCACGCCTGCCGATTGTGGTCGGGCAAAAGGGCATCCTCGAGATCGACGGCAAGGTCAAGCAGTTGCGCCTGTCCCAGGAGGGCGGTTCGTTCCTGGTCAACGACGGCAAGCTGTTCGTCACCGACACCCAGGTGACCGGCTGGCGCGAAAAGGACAACGGCCCGGCAACCTTCCGCTCGCCCAAGGAATTCCGCCCGTTCCTGCTGTCGTGGGGCGGCACCGAGACCTACATCGTCAACACCAAAATGGCCAGCTTCGGCTACGCCAAGTCCAAGTCGTATGGCGTGAGCATCTCACAGTACACGCCGAACATGGCCAAGCGCATGGGCCGCCCGGAACCCACCGGCTGGATCATCGGCTCTGAGTTCAGCGACATGTGGTACGGCTTCTACTGCTACGAGACCCAGGACTTCGTGGTGAAGGACAGCACCTACCGCGACAACATCGTGTACGGCATCGACCCGCACGACCGCTCGCACCGCCTGATCATCGCCGGCAACACCGTGTACGGCACCAAAAAAAAGCACGGCATCATCGTTTCTCGTGAGGTGAACGACAGCTGGATCATCAACAACAAGAGCTACGACAACAAGCTCTCGGGCGTGGTGATCGACCGTAACAGCGTCAACAACCTGATCGCCTACAACGAGATCTACCGCAACCACACCGACGGCATCACCCTGTACGAAAGCGGCGACAACCTGATCTGGGGCAACAAGCTGATCAACAACCGCCGCCACGGCATCCGCGTGCGTAACAGCGTGAACATTCGCCTGTACGAAAACATCGCCATGGCCAACGGCCTGGTGGGCGTTTACGGCCACATCAAAGACCTGTCCGATACCGACCGCGACATTGCCCTGGACCCGTTCGACACCAAGGTGTCGCTGATTCTGGTGGGCGGTGAACTGACGGCCAACGGCTCCGGCCCGCTGTCGATCGACTCGCCGCTGTCGGTCGAGCTGTACAAGGTGCAGATGCTCGCCCCGCGCAAGGCCAGCGGTATCAGCCTCAACGGCATCCTGGGTGAACGCCAGGACGAAATCCTCGACCTGCTGGTGCGCCAGCAAAAGGCTGTGCTGATCGACCCGGTCGAACGCCAGACCGAAATGATCGATTAAGGAAGCCCAGACCATGACCCCACACCTGATGAAACTGCTGGGCCTGTCCGCCGCCCTTCTGGCGATCAGCCAGGGCGTGCGCGCCGACGAGGTGAAGGCCCCCACCTTCAGCGCCGAGCCGTGCTGCCAGCTGTGCCCTGAAGCGCACGACGCCAGCCGCTACACCACCCGTTACCAGCAGAACTTCACCACGCTGGTGCAGGCCAAGGGTGACTGGCTGTTCCGTACCCGCGAAGACCTGCGCACCGAGTTCAACACCACCCCGGCCGGCTACAAGCGCCTGCAACAGGTACACGATGCGTTCAAGAAGCGCGGCGTGGAACTGGTGGTGGTGTACCAGCCGACCCGTGGCCTGGTGAACCGCAACATGCTCAACCCGGCCGAGAAAGCCGCCTTCGATTACCAAAAGGCGTTGGGTAACTACCAGGCCATGCTCAAGCGCTTTGCGAGCATGGGCTACAACGTGCCCGACCTGTCGCCGCTGACCAACGAACAGCTGGCCGCCGCCGACCAGGGCAAGGACTTCTACTTCCGTGGCGACCAACACTGGACGCCATACGGCGCCGAACGCGCCGCCAAAATCGTGGCCGACACCGTGCACCACATGCCGGCCTTCGAAGGCATCCCGCGCAAGGAATTCGAAACGAAAAAATCCGGGCGCATGGGCAAGACCGGCACCCTGCACAACGTCGCCGGCCAGCTCTGCGGCACCAGCTATGCGGTGCAGTACATGGACCAGTTCGCCACCGAGCCTAAAGGTGCCAGCGGTGGTGGCGACGACCTGTTCGGTGACGGCGGCAACGCGCAGATCACCCTGGTCGGCACCAGCCACAGTGGCAAGAACTACAACTTCTCGGGCTTCCTCGAACAGTACATCGGTGCCGACGTGCTCAACGTCGCCTTCCCTGGCGGTGGCCTGGAAGGCTCGATGATCCAGTACCTGGGCAGCGAGGAATTCCAGAAGAACCCGCCGAAGATCCTGATCTGGGAGTTCTCCCCGCTATACCGCCTGGACCAGGAAACCATCTGGCGGCAAATCCTTGGCCTGCTCGACGACGGCTGCGACGACCGCCCGGCCCTGATGAGCGCCAGCACCACCCTCAAGCCCGGCAAGAACGAACTGATGGTCAACGGCAAGGGCGGCGTGATCAAAGAGCTGATCAACCGCAACCTGCAGATGGACGTGAAGTTCGAAGACCCGTCGGTGAAGGTGTTGCAGGCCACCCTGTGGTACCTCAACGGCCGCCACGAAGACATCAAGCTGGAAAAACCGGAAACCTCCGACACCGACGGCCGCTTTGTCTTCCAGATGCGTGAAGACGAGGACTGGGCCAGCCAGCGCCTGCTGGCGTTCGAGGTGCAGGGGCCGGAAAGCGGCACCCAGAAAGTCGAAGCCAAGCTCTGCAAACGCAACAACTTCGCCGTGCCCGCGCACACCGCGCAGGCCGGCCAGTGAGGCGACCCATGACCACCTTCAAGCAAATTTTCCGCCCCGCCCTGCTCGCGCTGGCCCTGTTCGGGGGGGCCGCGCACGCCGCGCTGGTACCCCCCCAGGGGTACTACGAAGGGATCGAAAAGCTCAAGACAGGCGACGGTCACTTCCGCTGCGAAGCAACGCCTAAGCCGTACACCGGTGCGCTGCAGTTCCGCAGCAAGTACGAAGGTTCGGACAGTGCCCGGGCAACCCTCAACGAGGATTCAGAGCAGGCCTTCCGCGATTCCACCAAGGACATCACCACCCTGGAGCGTGGCGTGGCCAAGATGGTCAACCAGTACATGCGCGACGGACGCCCGGCACAACTCGACTGCGCCCTGACCTGGTTGGGCACCTGGGCGCGTGCCGATGCGCTGATGTCCACCCACTACAACCACACCGGCAAATCCATGCGCAAATGGGCGCTGGGCAGCATGAGTGGTTCGTGGTTGCGCCTGAAGTTCTCCAACTCGCAGCCGCTGGCGGCGCACCAGGCCGAGGCCGAGCTGATCGAGAAATGGTTCGCCCGCCTGGCCGAGCAAACCGTGCGCGACTGGAGCAACCTGCCGCTGGCGAAGATCAACAACCACAGCTACTGGGCCGCCTGGTCGGTCATGGCCACCTCGGTGGCGACCAACCGCCGCGACCTGTTCGACTGGGCCGTGAAGGAATACAAGATCGGCGCCAACCAGGTCGACGAGCAGGGCTTCCTGCCCAACGAGATCAAACGCAAACAGCGCGCCCTGGCCTACCACAACTACGCCCTGCCACCGCTGGCGATGATCGCCAGCTTTGCCAAAGCCAACGGTGTGGACCTGCGCAGCGAAAACAACTTCGCCCTGCAGCGTCTGGGTGAAGGCGTGCTGTACGGCGCTCGCGACCCTAAGCACTTCGCGGAACGCGCAGGCGAAAAACAAGACATGAAAGACCTCAAGGTCGACAGCAAGTACGCCTGGCTCGAACCCTGGTGCGCGCTGTACCAGTGCGTGGGCGACACGCTCGAACGCAAGCACGGCATGCAGCCGTTCGACAGTTTCAGGCTCGGCGGCAACCTGACCCGGGTCTATGACCCGAGCGCAGAGAGCAAGAAATGAGCTAACCCCTGTATGGGATCGGAACCTGTGGGAGCGGGCTTGCCCGCGAACAAGGGCGAAGCCCTTGCCATGCACCGCGAAAACTTCTTCGCGGGCAAGCCCGCTCCCACAGGGACCTAAGTTGCCTCCCGGTTTTGCACTGGGGGGTTTGGGGGGCGCTGTGCCCCGGATGCTGTGAACAAAAAGGAGAACCGGGATGGTCTTCTCGTCCAACGTGTTCCTGTTCCTGTTCTTGCCGATCTTCCTCGGCCTGTACTACTTGAGCGGGCAACGCTATCGCAACCTGCTGCTGCTGGTCGCCAGCTACATCTTCTATGCCTGGTGGCGGGTGGACTTCCTGGCCCTGTTCGCCGGGGTCACCCTGTGGAACTACTGGATCGGCCTTAAAGTCGGCGCCTCCGGCGTGCGCACCAAGCCGGCCCAGCGCTGGCTGCTGCTGGGCGTGGGCGTCGACCTGGCGATTCTCGGCTACTTCAAATACGCCAACTTCGGTGTCGACAGCCTGAACGCGATCATCAGCTCGTTCGGCCTGGAGCCGTTCATTCTCACCCATGTGTTGCTGCCGATCGGTATCTCGTTCTACATCTTCGAGTCGATCAGCTACATCATCGACGTGTACCGTGGCGACACCCCGGCTACCCGCAACCTCATCGACTTCGCAGCGTTCGTGGCGATCTTCCCGCACCTGATCGCCGGCCCCGTACTGCGCTTCAAGGACCTGGTCGACCAGTTCAACAACCGCACCCACACTCTGGACAAGTTCTCCGAAGGTTGCACCCGCTTCATGCAGGGCTTCATCAAGAAAGTGTTCATCGCCGACACCCTGGCGGTAGTCGCCGACCACTGCTTCGCCCTGCAAAACCCGACCACGGGCGATGCGTGGCTGGGCGCGCTGGCCTACACCGCGCAGCTGTACTTCGATTTTTCCGGCTACAGCGACATGGCCATCGGCCTGGGCCTGATGATGGGCTTCCGCTTCATGGAGAACTTCAAGCAGCCCTACATCAGCCAGTCGATCACCGAGTTCTGGCGGCGCTGGCACATCAGCCTGTCGACCTGGCTGCGCGACTACCTGTACATCACCTTGGGCGGTAACCGCAAAGGCACCTTCAACACCTACCGCAACCTGTTCCTGACCATGCTGCTGGGCGGCCTGTGGCACGGCGCCAACTTCACCTACATCATCTGGGGCGCCTGGCACGGCATGTGGCTGGCCATCGAGCGTGCGCTGGGTATCGACACCAATCCGCAGCGCTTCAACCCGGTGAAATGGGCGTTCACCTTCCTGCTGGTGGTGGTCGGCTGGGTGATCTTCCGCGCCGAAAACCTGCACGTGGCAGGCCGTATGTACGGCGCCATGTTCAGCTTTGGCGACTGGCAGCTGTCGGAACTCAACCGCGCCAACCTCACCGGCCTGCAAGTGGCAACCCTGATCATTGCCTACATCACGTTGGCGTACTTCGGCCTGCGCGACTTCTACCGCAATGCCAAGCCGAC
Source organism: Pseudomonas sp. yb_9 (assembly GCF_043103635.1). Taxonomy (NCBI): domain Bacteria; kingdom Pseudomonadati; phylum Pseudomonadota; class Gammaproteobacteria; order Pseudomonadales; family Pseudomonadaceae; genus Pseudomonas; species Pseudomonas sp. yb_9. The sequence goes on from NZ_JBICKA010000111.1 coordinate 36,466, forward strand.
GCCCAAGGCTACCCCGGTGCAAGTCAACGCTGACGGCTCGATCGGCCTGGACTGGACCCGGGTGATGACCCGCGCCCTTGTGCTCCTGCTGTTCGTGGCCTCAATCCTCAAGCTTTCGGCGCAAAGCTACTCGCCGTTCCTGTACTTCCAGTTCTGAGGCCGATGACATGAACCGTACTTTACGCATCACCTATTCACTGTCGTTCCTCGGCTTGCTGGTGGGCATGGGCGTGTGGTCCACCGGTGGCCTGCAAAGCTTCCAGCGCACCGAGCAGATGACCGTGCTCAACGGCAAGCTGGCCAAGGCCGCCGAAACCCACTACGACGCCGAATTCCCCATCAAGCGCCTGGGCACCAACCTCTGGGCCGCGTTGGACTTCAAGCTGTTCAACGAAGGCCGCCCCGGTGTGGTGCTGGGCCGCGACCAGTGGCTGTTCAGCGACGAAGAGTTCAAGCCCACTGTCGGTGCCGAGCAACTGATGCAGGAAAACCTAGCGCTGATCCGCGGCGTGCGCGACACCCTGCAGCAGCACGGCAGCCAGCTGGTACTGGCCATCGTGCCGGCCAAGGCGCGTATCTATTCGGAATACCTGGGCAAGGAGCAACCGGCCAGCCTGCACGACGACCTGTACAACCAGTTTCATGCCCAGGTGCGCCAGGCCAACGTGCTCGCCCCGGACCTGCAAGCGGCCATGGAACAAGCCAAGGCCCGTGGCCAGGTGTTCCTGCGCACCGACACCCACTGGACGCCGATGGGCGCCGAAGTGGCAGCGCAGGCGCTGGCTGAAGCCGTAAGCCGACAGAACCTGCTCAACGGCGAGCCGCAAACCTTCGTCACCGAAGCCGGCAGCACGGCGCCCTACAAAGGCGACCTGACCAACTTCCTGCCGCTCGACCCGCTGTTCAGCAACCTGCTGCCAACCCCGGACAACCTGCAACAACGCACCACCCACCCGGCAGAAGCAGCGGCTGAAGGCGACGACGCCCTATTCGCGAACAACGAAATCCCGGTAGCGCTGGTGGGCACCAGCTACAGCGCCAACCCGCACTGGAACTTCCTGGGTGCGCTGCAACAAGCCCTGCGCAGCGACGTGGCCAACTACGCCGAAGACGGCCATGGCCCGCTGCTGCCAATGCTCAAGTACCTGCAAAGCGATGCCTTCAAGAACGCCGCACCGCAAGTGGTGGTGTGGGAGTTCCCCGAACGTTATCTGCCCATGAAAAACGACCTCAGCAGCTTCGACCCGCAGTGGATCGCGCAGCTGAAGAACACCCGTAAATCCGAAGAAAACCTGGCCTTGTCGTCCACCCGGACGAACCACTGAACGATAGAGAGGAAATGCACATGACTACCAAGACTTCCATTGCCAAAGCCCTCACCCTCGCGGCCGGCCTTTCCCTTGCTTCGATGCAGGCCTTCGCCGGTGCCGACGCCGCCCTGTATGGCCCAAGCGCGCCGAAAGGTTCGACCTTCGTGCGCCTGTACAACGCCGCCAGCGCACCCGCTGCCGCTTCGGTCGGCAACACCCAGATCAAACAGGTAGGCGCTCAGGCCAGCAGCGACTTCAGCTTCCTGCCAGGCGGCGACTACACCGCCCAGGTCGGCGGCAAGAGCGTGCCGGTGAAGCTGGCCTCGGACAAGTACTACACCCTGGTCAACAGCAGCAGCGGCAACCCCCAGCTGATCGAAGAACCGCCTTTCAAGAACAAGCAGAAAGCCCTGGTGCGCGTGCAGAACCTGAGCGACCAGCAGCTCACCCTGAAAACCGCCGATGGCAAGACCGAAGTGGTCAAGCCGGTGGCCGCCAACGGCCGTGGCGAACGTGAAATCAACCCGGTGAAGGTCAACCTGGCGTTGTTCCAAGGCGACAAGAAAGTGGGCGACGTGAAACCCGTCGCCCTGGAGCGCGGCGAAGCCGCAGTGCTGTACGTAACGGGTTCCGGCAACGCCTTGTCGCCGGTGTGGGTAACTCGCCCCGTGGCTAGCAACTGATCCCTCTGCCTATTAACGACTATTGGAGAAACATGATGATCCCGGTAATTCTTTCTGGTGGTAGCGGTTCGCGTCTGTGGCCTCTGTCGCGCAAGCAGTTCCCCAAGCAGTTCCTGGCCCTGACCGGCGAACACACGCTGTTCCAGCAAACCATCGAGCGCCTAGTGTTCGAAGGCATGGACACGCCGATCGTGGTCTGCAACAAGGACCACAAGTTCATCGTTCAGGAGCAGCTGGCGGCGCTGAAACTGGAAACCCAAGGCATCCTGATGGAGCCGTTCGGCCGAAACACCGCACCCGCCGTGGCCATGGCCGCCATGAAGCTGGTCAACGAAGGCCGCGACGAGCTGATGCTGGTGCTGCCCGCCGACCATGTGATCGATGACCAGAAGGCCCTGCAACGCGCCCTGGCTCTGGCCACCGTGGCCGCCGAGCGTGGCGAGATGGTGCTGTTCGGCGTGCCGGCGACCAAACCGGAAACCGGCTACGGCTACATCCGCTCCAGCCAGGACGCCCTGCTGCCCGAAGGTGTGGCGCGGGTTGCCCAGTTTGTTGAAAAGCCCGACGAGAAACGCGCCGCCGAGTTCGTCCAGGCCGGTGGCTACTTCTGGAACAGCGGCATGTTCCTGTTCCGCGCCAGCCGCTTCCTCGAAGAGCTGAAAAAGCACGACGGCGACATCTATGACACCTGCGTGCTGGCCCTGGAGCGCAGCCAGGAGGATGGCGGTGTGCTGAGCATCGACGAAGCCACCTTCGCCTGCTGCCCGGACAACTCCATCGACTACGCGGTGATGGAAAAAACCCAGCGCGCTTGCGTGGTGCCGATGTCGGCCGGCTGGAGCGATGTGGGCTGCTGGTCATCGCTGTGGGAGGTGCACGAGAAGGACGAGGATGGCAACGTCACCAAAGGCGACGTGGTGGTGCAGGACAGCCGCAACTGCATGATCCATGGCAACGGCAAGCTGGTGTCGGTGATCGGCCTGGAAAACATCGTGGTGGTCGAGACCAAGGACGCCATGATGATCGCCCACAAGGACAAGGTCCAGGGCGTGAAGCAGATGGTCAAGACCCTGGACGAACAGGGCCGCACCGAAACCCAAAACCACCTGGAAGTGTATCGCCCGTGGGGCTCGTACGACTCGGTGGACATGGGCGGCCGCTTCCAGGTCAAGCACATCACCGTCAAGCCGGGCGCCAGCCTGTCGCTGCAGATGCACCACCACCGTGCCGAGCACTGGATCGTGGTGTCGGGTACTGCCGAGGTGACGTGTGACGAGAACGTGTTCCTGCTGACCGAGAACCAGTCTACGTACATTCCGATTGCCTCGATCCACCGCCTGCGCAACCCGGGCAAGATCCCGCTGGAGATCATCGAAGTGCAGTCCGGGAGTTACCTGGGCGAGGATGATATCGAACGTTTCGAGGATGTGTACGGACGAACCTCCACACCCGTCGAGCGTGGTGTTTCAGTGAAGACCATCGCGCAGTAAGCAACACCGAGGGCCGCTTTGCGGCCCTTTCCCATTTCAGGCTACGATGGTCAGACAGTGCGCAACCAAGGTCTGCCCGCCCCATGATCATCGGTGCCTTCCTCATTCTTACCTGGCTGGTGCTGCTGTTGCGCTACCCGGCCAAGGCCCTGCCGATTTCGCTGGCTGCTGTGTGCGGCCTGGGTTTGGTGGCGTTGTTTGTCGTCTGGCAGGACAACCGCGAAACCTCACGACTGGCCCGCCTGGACTTGCGCCTCGTTTATGCCCCCGAACAATGCCCTGCCGACCGTGCGTTGCAAGTACGCATGAAAAACGGCAACAAGGTGCCGCTTACCGAACTGCGCTGGCGGGTGGCGGCGTATGCGCCGGGCGATACCGTGAACCTGGCCGAGAACACCTACAACGCCCCACGCTATCGAGGGCCGGGTGAATTGCAGCCAGGGGCCGAGTGGAAAGACTGCCTGCCATTGCCACCGCTGCGCTCCGGGTACCGGCCGCAAACGCTGGAATTCCGTGCCGAACACCTGCAAGGCACCTTCGCCAATTAATCAAAGGCCTCCCCCCATGCCCACCGTTCTGATCACCGGTTGTTCCAGCGGCATCGGCCGCGCACTGGCCGACGCCTTCCGCGATGCCGGCCACACCGTCTGGGCCACTGCGCGCAAGGCGGAGGATGTTGAAGTGTTAAGCGCCGCCGGTTTTACCGCGCGGCAGTTGGACGTAAATGACAGCGAGGCCCTGGCCCGCCTGGCCGAGGAGCTCGAAACCCTCGACATCCTGGTCAACAACGCCGGCTACGGCGCCATGGGCCCGTTGCTCGACGGTGGCGTGGACGCCCTGCGCCAGCAGTTCGAAACCAACGTGTTCGCCGTGGTGGGCGTAACCCGCGCGCTGTTCCCGTTGCTACGCCGCTCACGAGGAACAGTGGTGAACATCGGCAGTGTTTCCGGTGTGCTGGTCACACCGTTCGCCGGTGCCTACTGCGCCTCGAAAGCCGCTGTACATGCCTTGAGCGATGCTTTGCGCCTGGAGCTGGCGCCGTTCGGTGTGCAGGTGATGGAAGTGCAGCCGGGCGCGATTGCCTCGCAGTTTGCCAACAACGCCCAGCGCCAGGCGGAGCAGGTGCTGGCGGCGGATTCGGCGTGGTGGCCGTTGCGTGAGCATGTACAGGCACGGGCGCGGGCTTCGCAGGACAAACCGACTTCGGCGGCGGTGTTTGCCCAAGGCGTACTGGCGGCCGCTGGTAAGTCACCGGTACCCGCTGTGGTGCGGTTGGGGAATGGCAGTACGGCGCTGCCGCTGATGGCCCGGTTGCTGCCTCGGCGGGTGCTGGATTGGGCGTTGCGCAAGCGGTTTGGGCTACTGCGGCCGCTGTGAGTTTTGGGCTGCCTGTACCGGCCTCTTCGCGGGCAAGCCCGCTCCCACAGGATCCCACCAGGCCCTAGGCCTGCGCTGTACCTGTGGGAGCTGGCTTGCCGGCGATGGGCCGGACAGCGGCCCCGCTTTTTATGCTTTCTTCACCGGCTGCTCATCAAACGCCTGCCAGCCACCCCCTAGGGCCTTGTACAGCCCCACCAGCGCCTGGGACACCGCCGCCGAGCTGTCGATCCACTGCTCCTCGCTGGCCAGCAATGCACCCTGCACCGTCAGCACATTGAGAAAGTCCACTGCCCCTTCCACATACTGGCGCTGGGCGGTTTCCAGGGCGATGCGGTTCTGCCTCACAGCCTCGGCCAAGTGGTCACGGCGCAACTGGCTGGCGTTGTACAGGCGAAGCACATCGTCGATCTCATGCCAGGCGCCCAGCACCACCTTGCGGTAGTTCAGCGCCGCTTCCTGCTGCTGCGCCTCGCGCAGTTCCAGGGTGCCCTTGAGCCGGCCACCCTCGAAGATCGGCAACGACAACTGTGGCCCGAAGGCAAAGCGGCGCGAATCCCAGCCGCCGAAATCAGACAACTGCATGGCCTGGAAACCGACGCTGCCCGACAAGCGGATACTCGGATAGAAATCAGCCTTGGCCACCCCAATGCTAGCCGTGGCGGCATGCAGGCGGGCTTCGGCCTGGCGGATGTCCGGGCGGCGCTCGGCCAGTTCGGACGGCAGGCCGATGGCAAACTTCTGCTGCGGCGCGGGTAGTTCACCGCCTCGCAGCAACTCAGTCTGGAGGCTGCGCGGCGGTTCGGCGGCGAGCAGGCTGAGGGCGTTGATCAAGTCATCGCGCCGGGCCTCCAGGCTTGGCAGGCGGGCTTCGATAGAAGCGACCTGGGCACTGGCCTGGGCCACGTCCAGACGCGTGGCGACACCTTCGGCCTGGCGATCTTCGGAGAGCTTCAGGCTGTGTCGGGCGACCTTCAGGTTGTCCTGCGTCACATCAAGGGTGTGCTGTACAGCACGCAACTGGATGTAGTTGCCGGCGGTCTCCGACAGCAAGGCCAGCAGCACCCCACGGCGGTCATTCTCGGCCACTTCGACCGTGGCATCAGCAGCCTCCACCTGGCGCCGCACGCGGCCCCACAGGTCCAGTTCCCAACCGGCCACCAGGTCGCCCTGCCAGAGGTTGTAGGCCTCTTTGCCCGCCTTGCCAGACGGGTCGCTCAGGCCTTCGGCGCTGTTGCGGGCACGGCTGTAGCCAGCGTTCGCGTCTACCGACGGCACTTCATCAGCCGCCACGGTGCTGCGCAAGGCGCGGCTTTGCAGCAAGCGGGCACTGGCCATCTGCAGGTCGAGGTTGCGTTCGGCAACGCGCTGGATCAGCGCACTGAGCTGTCCGTCATGAAAGGTTTCCCACCAGCGCAGCTCCAGCGGTTCGGCTTGCGGCTGGCTGGGTGCTGCCTGGCCTTGAACCGGCGCCCACTGTTGCGGTGCCTGGCTGTCGGGGCGCAGGAAGTCCGGGCCCATCGTGCAACCGGCCATCAACACAGCCAGCAGCAAGGGGCTCAAGCGTAATGCAGGTTTCATCGTGCGCTTACCTCTTTGCCATCCAGCTTGTCGCCACGGGTATCGATGGTCGCCTCCACCGACATGCCCACCCGCAAGCGGGAGAGCAACGGCTGCCCGTCATCGAACACGATCTTCACCGGGATGCGCTGCACAACCTTGGTGAAGTTGCCGGTGGCGTTGTCTGGCTTGACCGCAGCGAAGGTCACGCCGGTAGCCGGGGCGATACTCTCTACGTGGCCTTGCAGCGTTTCACCGGAGAAGGTGTCAACGCTGATACTCACCGGCTGCCCCGGCTGCACATGGGTCAGCTGGGTTTCCTGGAAGTTGCCGACCACATAGGCCTGCTGCAACGGCACCACCGATAACAGGCGTGCGCCGGGATTGACGTAAGCGCCCACGCGCAGGGCGCGCTCGCCGACCATGCCATCCACCGGCGCCGTGATGCGGGTGTAGGACAGGTCGAGCTGTGCCTTTTCCACACCGGCTTCGGCACGCTTGAGCTGGCCATCGGCACTGGCCACCTGGGCGGTGAGGATGTCCACTTGCTTACGCGCCGCCACCAGCGCCGCCTGGGCATTGGCCAGGCGAGCGCGGGCTTGGTCGACGCCGCTGCGTGCCTGCTGGGCATTCTGAACGGTACCAGCGCCCTGCTCGGCCAGGCGGCTGTAGCGGTTGACTTCATGGTCGGCGAACGCTGTTTCGGCCTGGGCCGCTTTCACCGCCGCCTCGGCCTGGGCAATCAATGCGGCCTGGCGCTCGAGCGTGGCGCGGGCATCGGCACTTTGCGCCTGAGCCACCAGCAACTGGGCCTGAGCGGCATCCAGGGCGGCCTGGTAGTCACGGGCATCGATGGTCGCCAGCAACTGGCCTGCCGAGACCTGCTGGTTGTCTTCTACCCGTACGTCCTTGATGAAGCCTGCCACCTTGGGCGCGACTACGGTGTAGTCGGCAATGACGTAGGCATCGTTGGTGCTCTGGCGGTGGTCGCTGCCGAACATCCAGGGGCCGACAATGCCAGCCAGAACGGCCACGGCCAATACCGAGCCAATGAACAGGGTTTTGCGGTTGTTGGTCATTTCAGCGGTTCTCGAATTCATCCAGGGTTCAGGCCACCGCACGCGGCGGGTAGACCCGGGTAGGCACGAAAGGAATCAGGCAGATCAGGGCCACGGCGATGCCAGCCATGACCAGGTAGAGGTCGGCGGAGGTCAGCACCAGCGCCTGGTCGCGAATACGCCGGGCCAGGCCCGCAACGCTGTCGTCGACCAGCGGGGCGTTGCCCAGGCTGTCCACCAGGTGATTGGAGTGGAAGTGCCGGCGCAGGGTGCCAAGTGCATCCAGCAAGCCACCCGCGATGACTGCAGACAGGCCTTTGACAGTGTTGAACCAACTGGAGGCGAACGGGCCTTCCTGTGGGGTCATCCCGTTGGTGGACAGCATCAGCAGTGGCAGCACCGCCATGGGCTGGCCGAACACCTGCAACAGGTAGAACGGGTAGAAGTCGCCACGGTTCCACTCGCTGGTCAGCAGGCTGCTGCCGACACATGACACCGCCAGCATCGCCAGGCCGATGCCCAGCACCCAGCGGCAGTCCACTGCGCGGATGTTGCACAGGGCTGCCGTCAGCGGCAGGGCGATCAGTTGCGGCATCGCCACCAGCATCATCAGCGGGCTGGTCTGTGCCGGGCGGTAGCCCTGGATCTGCGCAAGGTACGCCGACGGGATACTGCCCACGCCCGACAGTACGATCAACACGCCGGCCAAGGTCACCAAGGCGAAACTCAGGTTGCGCCGCTGCAGCATGCGCAACTGGAAAAACGGCAGCGGCTCGGACCATTCGTTGAACATGAACAGCACCAATAGCAGCAGGCCACCACCCAGCAGCCAGCAGATCAGCGGCGAATCGAACCAGCCCCAACGGTCACCCAGCGACAGGCCCAGCACGATGCAACCGATGGCGGGCAGGCCCAGCAACACGCCGCGCCAGTCGAACTGCTTGAAACGCTCCAGGCGCAGCGGGTCTTGCGGAAGGCCCCAACCCACGCAGACGATGGCCAGCGCCGACGGCAGGATGATCTGCCAGAAGGCCCATTGCCAACCGACGTACTCGGTCCATAGCCCCGCCAGCGGCGTGCCAAGGTTGGGGCCGAAAGTGGCGGTCAGTGCATAGCAGGCCAGGCCATAGACCTTGATGCCCGGCGGCAGAAAGCGCAGGGCCACGCTCATCAGCATCGGCGGCAACGCACCCGAGGCAAAGCCCTGGAGTACACGCAGCAGCATCAGGCTGTGCAGGTTGGGGGCGAACGGCTGCAGCAGGCCAAGCACGGCGAACAGGCCAATGGCGCTCATGGTGAAGCGCCGCAGTGAGAAGGTGGTGGCCAGCCACGGCGCAAAGGCCATGGCCGAGACCGAAGCGGCGCTGTACACCGCCAGCAGCCAGGCGCCTTCATCGGCACCGATGCCCATGGCTCCGCGGATATCGGCCAGGGAAATCTTGGTGACTGACTCGTTCAGGCCCGCGCACAGCACGGCCAGCAATACACCGAACAGCCCCACCACCACCTGCACGCCGAACGCCGTCTGCGCAGGTGCCGCCGGCGCGGGGGCGGCGGCCAACGCCGCAGAGGGTGCGGTCAGGGAACTCATGAAATTACATCTCCAGCAACCATTTCGAGGCTGGAGCAAGTTTAAGAAGGTCGAATGCTGACGAAAACTGACTTGTTGGCAGTTTTATATTGTGTCAGACGCAATCGTCAGCAGCGTCACGGATCAATACTGCCGCACGCTTTCAACGTCTGGCGTAGCCAGCGATGCGCGGGATCGTTATCGAATCGCGGGTGCCATGCCTGCTTCACATTGACCTTTTCCAACGTCACGGGGATCTCGAACGAGCGCAATGGCAACTTCAACCGCTGCACACTGTTGAGGATATTGGCCGGTATCGGCAGGATCAGGTCTGAATCGGGCAACGAAAACATGGCCGAGTGGAAGCTGGTGGTGATCAGCGCTACCCGACGCTCCACCTTGTGGTTGGCCAGCGCCACATCGATCGGCCCATTGGCGCGGCCACGCCGGGATACGCTGATCTGCGGGTAGGCGGCGAAACGCTCAGGGGTGATCGGGGCGTCGAAGATCGGGTGCCCCACACGCGCAAGGCCCACGAAGTAGGTGTGGAACAGGCTCTGCACCTTGATTTCCGGGCCCAGCACAACGGCCGAACTGATGATCAGGTCGATATGCCCGTTGCGCAGCACCGCATCATCGTCACCACTGCCCTCCGGGACGAACCGCAACACCGTACGCGGCGCCTGGGCCAGCATCATGCGCAGGAGCTGGGCGCCGTACAAGGCAATGAACAGATCATTGGTGCGAATGTTGAAGGCACGGTCCAGGTTCACCAAGTCGACATCGTCTCGGCTGCGGAACACCTGCCCGGCCTGCTCTACCAGCCTATGCACCTGCTCGCGCAGGGCCAGCGCCCGTGGCGTCGGTACCAGGCCACGACCGGCACGCACAAGAATCGGGTCGCCCATGGCCTCGCGAATACGCCCCAAGGTCCGGCTCATCGCCGCCGGGCTCAGGTTCATGCGCTGTGCTGCGCCGACCACGCTGCCCTCGTCGAGCAGGGCATCGAGGGCGACGAGCAGGTTCATGTCCGGGAGTTGCATGGCCGTTTTCCGTGGCAGCTGTGGGAATGGCGATGGTAGCAGGTTGGTGGATTGCACCAGACGCAATGCGCTCGTGCGTGGCGGGGCATTTATTCGATGGTCGGGTTCGGCCTTAAATGCAGCATTGGCAGGCCCGCGAAGAGGCCGATCCTGTAAACACATCAGCCAAGGATCCAGCATGCCCTCCCCAGTCCTGATCGCCATCGACGCCTCCCCCGCTTCCAGCGCCCTGCTCACCCTCGCTCGCCGCTACTGCCGCCCCGGCGAACACGAACTGCACGTATTGCTGGCCATCGACTCCACCTTCGCCGTCCACGACCAACCCGCGCCCTACACCGCTGAAGAACTGGAGGAATACCCCGCCGCCTGCGAGGAACAGCAACATGCCGACCACGCTGTGGCCGAGGCCGTGCGCGCGTTGCAGCAAGCCGGCTTCGCCAGCCAGGGCTGCATGGTGGCCGGGCAACCGGTCGAAGTGATCGTGACCAAGGCGCAGGAGCTGAACTGCGAGCTGATCATCATGGGCCACCGCCACCTGTCGCGGCTGGGGCGGTTGCTGGACCCGTCGATCAGCGCGAAGGTGATTGATCGGGTTAAGGTGCCGGTATTGGTGGGGGCTGCGGGTGAATGACTTGAGAGGTGTACCGCCTGGTAGATCGAGCGCCGCCCGCGCGGCGCATCGCGAGCTACGCTCGCTCCTACGTTTGTTTCAGGCCAATTTATCCTGTGGGATCTGCACGCGAACGCCTTGGTGAATGGCTCGATATTGAGTTGTACAAACAAGGCGGTCGCGCTCGCCTGCAACAGAATTGACTGGCCCGAAATAAACGTAGGAGCGAGCGTAGCTCGCGATGCGCCGCGCGGGCGGCGCTCGATCTTCCACGTTACATATCTCTCAAGGCGTATTCGGCTTCACCACCACCGTACACGTCGTCCCCGCCGCCAGCAAAAACCCTTCCGGCACTTCATCGATGTGAATCCGCACCGGCACACGCTGCGCCAGCCGCACCCAGTTGAAGGTCGGATTCACATCGGCAATCAGCTCACGGCTTTGCGGGTTGTCGCGGTCGTAGATGCCGCGGGCGATGCTCTCCACATGGCCCTTGATGCGCTCGCCGCTCATCATCTGCAGCTCGGCCTGGTCGCCCACTTTCACGTGTGGCAACTTGGTCTCTTCGAAGAACCCGTACACCCAGAACGAGTTCTCGTCGACCACCGCCATCACCGCTTCACCGGTACGCGCATAGTCGCCCTTATGGATATTCAGGTTGGTCACATAACCGTCCACCGTGGCCACGATGTGGGTGCGCTTGAGGTTCAGTTCGGCGGCAGCCAGTTCAGCCAGCGCCTGCTGGTAATCGGCCTGGGCGGAGTTGGCGATGTTGCTGGCGTCGTCGCGGTTTTCCTTGGAGATCACCAGGTTGTCCATGTCGGCACGGCGCTTGGCGTTGACCTTGCGCATTTCCCAGGTCGCCTTGCGCGAGGCGACCAGTGCCTTGGCCTGGTCGACGGCCAGTTGGTAATGCTCGGGGTCGATCTGGATCAGCAGGTCGCCCTTCTTCACCCGCTGGTTGTCCTTGACCGGGACGTCCACCACGTAGCCGGGCACGTCGGCGGCGACGTTGATGATATCGGCACGCACGCGGCCGTCGCGGGTCCAGGGCGTGGTCATGTAGTGCAGCCACAACTGGCGACCGATGGCCACGGCGGCGACCAGCACCAGCAGGGTGGCGATCAGGCTGAAGAACTTTTTCATCGAAGGATTCTCACCAGTAGACAGTAAGCGCCATGGCGCCGAACAGGCAGACGAACAGGCTCAGACGCAGCAGCGCCGGGTGCCAGAAGAAGCGGTAGCCATCATGGCTGGCGATGAACCGGTCCAGGCCCCAGGCCAGGCCCAGGGCGAACAGGAACATCAAGGTCATGGTGGGCATGTACACGCCATGGAAGGCGATTTCACGGGGCATGGTGCAGTCCTTTCGCCGGCGCCAGTGGCGACTGTGGGTCAAGCAGGGAAGAACGGATGAAATGCAGGTAGCTTTGCGCACGGCGCAGCACCGAGGTATCGAAGTGCCGGGCGAACGGCTCGTCGGTGGCTTGCACGCGGGCGATGGCGTGGTCCACCGCCACCAGCGCACGTTCGTGGTTGCTGGCGCTGGGCTGCAAGAACAGCCTTGCCAGCGCGCGGCCCATCACGCGGATGGCCTGGCGCCACGGTTGTGACTCGGCGTAGGCCGGGTGCACCGGCGCACGGGCCTGCTCTTTGCGCAGCTCGATGACGGCGTGACCGATTTCCAGCACGGTGAACATCCACCCCATCAGCTGGCTTTGCACCTGCGGCTTGCCGGCCGCCAGACCGTAGGCCTGGTGCAACAGGTCGCGGGTGCGGCTTTCGAAGGCCGACCCCAGGCCGCGTAGGCGGCCGCTGATGGCGAACAGCACTTGCTCACGCAGTTCCTGCTCCAGCCGGCTCCACAGCCAGCGGCTGTTGGGCGGCAGGATGATCGCGCCAGCAGCAGCGCAGACGAACATGCCGATGACCATGCCGATGTAGTCGTTGATGAACGTGTAAGGGTCATACACCGTCAGGTTGTTCGGCACCGAACCGATGGCGAAGAACACCAGCAGGCCCAGGCCATAACCGGCGTAAGCCGGGCGCGAGGCAAGGAACGCGCCGAGCACGAACACCGGCGCCAGCACCATGCACAGCAGCGGAAAACCGTCGATCCAAGGGAACACGAAGAAGGTTTCGAAGAAGCCGACAAAAGCGCCGATAGCCGTGCCGCAAGCCATCTGGAACGACATGCGTTTGGGGTTCGGCGAAGCCGCCGAAAGGCCCACGGTAACGGTAGCGATCAAGGTCATCATGGCGCCGCTGGGCCAGTCGCTGAGCAGCCAGTAACTGCCCAGCAGCAACAGCACCGCCGAGGCACGCACACCGGCGGCCAGCGACACCAGCCAGCTGGTCTGTGCCACATAGGGCTCGTCCCACTGTTCACGCTCGTGCCTGTGCGCCGCCAACGAAGCGTGGGTTTCGGCATAACTGAACATTTCGTCGACAAAGCGGTACAGCAGCTCGAACGCCGTATGGAAGTCGAGCAGGTCGGCCTCGCTGGGTTCGGTCGCCAGGTACTCAGCGCGCAGCCCGCGCACCTGGGCTTGCAGGCCTTCCTTGTAGGCGGCCAGCTCCAGGGTCAGGCGCAGTGCATCGGCATCGGTCAACGCCCGGCCCACGTAGGGCTGTAACAGCTCCACCAAGGTGTTCAGGCCCGGTTCGATGGCACTGACGATCTGCAGGGGGCCACGGGCACGCAGGCGTTCGAGCAAACGGTGCAGGGCATTGAAACGTGTGGTGATGGCCATGAACTCGCTGTTCATGCGCACCAGCCGGCCACTGCGGCGGCGCATGTGCGGGTCTTCGAAGGCGGTGACGTTGCGCAGGCTCTCAAGGCCCACGGCTTCGGCGACAAAGCGCACGTTGCTGCTTTCGAAACGGTCTTTCTGGCTGTCACCGCGCAGGGCTTCCACCACCACCCCGGCGAAGACGCCAAAGCGCTGATACAGGGCGTTGCGCATGGCGGCACTGGCCGACTGCGGCAGGATCGCGGCACTGACGAAGGTCGATACCAGAATGCCCAAGGCAATTTCCAGCACCCGCCATACCGCTGCCATGAACGCCTGGTCGGGGTGCTGCAGCACCGGCAGGCCGATCATCGCTGCGGTGTAACCGGCCAGCACGAAGCCATAGGCGCGGAAGGTGCGGTAGCGCATGGCGCCGGCCGAGCACAGGCCCACCCACAAAGCCAGGCTGGGCAGGAACAGCTCGGTGTTCTGCGGGAAGATGGCGATCAGCGCCACCATCATTGCCGAGCCGGCCAGGGTGCCGAGCACCCGGTAGAAGCTCTTGGCGAACACATGCCCGCTTTGCGGCTGCATGACGATGAACACGGTGATCATGGCCGTGCGCGGTTGCGGCAGTTCCAGCCGCATGGCCAGCCATAGGGTGATGAACGCGGCAGCCAGCACCTTGAAGATGTAAACCCAGGTCACACCGTCGGTGCGCGCCCAGGCAAAGAAGCCCCGGCGCCATTCCAGGCTTTGCAGCCAGCGCACGGGCAAACTGGAAGTGCTCATTCGGCGTTATCCGGCTTCTTGTCGAAAATGGCCAGGGTGGCCGGGGTGGCCGGCGCGGCCTGGCGTTCCTCTTTCGGCACATCCTGCCCGGCCTGCAGGCCACCGCCCAACGCGGTGACCAGCTCGGCATGGGCGATCAGGCGTGCGGCCTGCACCTGCTGTTGCACTTGCTGCTGGCGGAACAGCAAAGTCTGCGCATTGAGCACGTTCAGGTAATCGGTAAGACCCCGCTGGAACGCGACCATGGCGATGTCGTAGGTTTTCTGCGCAGCAGCAACGGATTCGGCAGCGAAATGCGATTGTTCTTTCATCGACTCGCGGCGGATCAGCTGGTCGGAGATATTCTTCAGCGCGCCAACCACGGTCTGGTTGTAGCGCGCCACAGCTACGTCATACCCCGCCGAGGCCACGCCCAGCTCCGAGCGCAGGCGGCCACCGTCGAAGATCGGCAGGCTGATGGCCGGGCCGACGTTGTAGTTGAACTTGCGCCCGGTGAGGAACTCCAGCGGGCCGCCGCCGGTGGCCATGAAACCCAGGCTGCCGACCAGGTCGACGTTGGGGAAGAAGCCGGCATGAGCAACGTCGATGCCACGCGCCTGCGCGGCAACCTGCCAGCGGCTGGCAACCACGTCAGGGCGCTGGCCGACCAGTTGGGCAGGCAGGTTGGAGGGCAGTTTCAGCGGCGCGGCCAGGGCCAGGGTCGGGCGCTGCAACTGTGCGCCCTCCCCCGGCCCCTTGCCGGCCAGCGCGGCCAGTTGGTTACGGGTCAGGGCGATTTCTTCGTTGAGGCTGTCGAGCTGGCGGTGGGTTTCCGGCAGCGGCGCTTCGGCCTGGCTGACTTCGAAATGGGTGCCGATGCCCGCGTCCAGGCGGCGCTTGGCCAGGGCCAGGATCTGCTCTTGCTGCTGCAGTTCGGCCTTGACGATGTCGCGCTGGGCAAAATGCAGGCTCAGTTGGATATAGGCCCGCACCACATTGTTTTGCAGTTCCAGCTGCGCCTGGCGGGCCTCAGCCACACTCATGTGCGCCTGGTCCACGGCCTGCTCGCTGGCATTGCGTTCGCGGCCCCACAGGTCGAGGGCGTAGCTGAAACCGAAGGCGGCGTTATTGTCCCAGGTGTTGGCGCCAGACAGCGCGCCAGGGCCGTAGAACTGGTCTTCAGGCCAGTTGTGGCGCTTGAGCGTGGCCTGGCCATTGACCTGCAGTTTTTCCGCCGACTCGACCACACCCGCCATGGCCTTGGCTTCGCGCACCCGCGCGGCGGCCATGGCCAGGCTTGGACTGCCGGCTACGGCCAGGGCCACCCAGCGGTCCAGCTGGGGGTCGCCATAGGCGTGCCACCACTGCTGGTCGGGCCAGTGGGCATCTGTCGCGGCTTCGCGTATGGCCGCGTCGGTGGTCAAGGTATTGGCTTGCAGCGTCTTGCTTTGCGGGGCGATGCCCCAGGTTCCGATACAGCCACTCAAGGTGAGGGCAAGGGCACAGGCACTGAACGCATTGAGCGTTCTGATGATGCGACGCGGCACAGCTGCGATTTCCCGAGGAAGAGGTGAAGGGGCCGGGCAATTCTAGGGGGCGGCAGCACTGGCGATAAGCGCAGATTCCTGCGAATCTTTGTTACCAAAACAGCGATAATCCGCCTTTGGTCGAAGGCAACTTTTCAGCTTTTTATCGTTACTTCGTGACACAATTTTGTCCTCTACATCGAGAGTGACCCATGGACACCCTGCAAAACATGCGTGCTTTCAGTTGCGTAGCCCAGCTAGGCAGCTTCACCGCTGCGGCGGCACAACTGGATACGACCACCGCGAACGTGTCGCGGGCGGTCTCCAACCTGGAAGCCCATCTGCAAACAAGGCTGCTCAACCGTACCACCCGCCGCATTGCGTTGACCGAGGCCGGCAAGCGCTACCTGATGCGTTGCGAACAGATTCTTACCTATGTGGAAGAAGCCGAGGCCGAGGCCAGCGACGCCCATGCGCGCCCCGCAGGGCAGCTGAAGGTGCACTCCATGACCGGGGTGGGCCAGCACTTCGTGGTCGATGCCATTGCCCGCTACCGCGAATCGCACCCGGACGTGACCTTCGACCTGACCATGGCCAACCGCGTGCCCGACCTGCTCGACGAAGGCTATGACGTGTCCATCGTGCTGGCCACCGAACTGCCCGACTCGGGGTTCGTGTCCCAACGCCTGGGCATCACCTACAGCATCGTCTGCGCTTCGCCCGGCTACATCGCCCGCCACGGCAGCGCGCAAAAGCCGGCCGACCTGCTCAAGCACGCCTGCCTGCGCATGGTCAGCCCGGTGATCCCGCTGGAAAAGTGGCTGTTCGACGGGCCGGAAGGCCAGGAGATGGTCAACATCACCAGCTCGCCGTTCATGGTGAACACCGCCGATGCCATGAAGACCGCGATCCGCAGCGGCATGGGCGTGGGCGTGCTGCCGATCTACTCGGCCATCGACGGCCTGCGTGATGGGAGCCTGGTACGGGTGCTGCCCGAGTACCGCCTGCAGGAGCTGAACCTGTACGCCATCTACCCGTCGCGGCAGTACCTGGATGCCAAGATCAAGACCTGGGTCGAGTACTTGCGCAATTCCCTGCCGGAGATTCTCGCGGCCCATGAGGCGGACCTGAAAACCCATCAAGTGCTGATCGCCAACTAGTAGCAGCTGCAAGCCGCAAGAAAAGGCAGACCGGAGCAGGTACGGCTTTTTCTTGTGGCTTGAAGCTTGTAGCTTGTAGCTTTTCTTGTGGAAGTTGCCCGATGAAAAAGACCGTCCTGGCCTTCAGCCGTATCACCCCGGCCATGGCCGAGCGCCTGCAGCAAGACTTCAACGTGATTTTGCCGAACCCCAAGCTCGGCGACATAAACGCCCAGTTCAACGAAGCCCTGCCCGAAACCCATGGCCTGATCGGCGTTGGCCGCAAGCTCGGTCGCGCCCAGCTTGAAGGCGCAGGCAAGCTGGAGGTGGTGTCCAGCGTGTCGGTCGGTTACGACAACTACGACCTGGACTACTTCAACGAACGCGGCATCGCCCTGACCAATACCCCGGATGTGCTGACCGAAAGCACCGCCGACCTGGGCTTCTCGCTGATCATGGGCTGCGCCCGCCGTACCGCCGAACTGGATGCCTGGACCAAGGCCGGCAACTGGCAGGCCACCGTGGGCCCGGCGCACTTTGGCAGCGATGTACACGGCAAGACGCTGGGTATCGTCGGCATGGGCAACATCGGCGCAGCCGTTGCCCGCCGTGGTCGCTTTGGCTTCAACATGTCGGTCATCTACGCGGGCAACAGCCGTAAAACCACGCTGGAGCAAGAGCTGGGGGCGCAGTTCCGCAGCCTGGAGCAGTTGCTGGCAGAAGCGGACTTCGTCGTGATCGTGGTGCCGTTGTCCGAGGCCACCCGCAAGTTGATCGGTGCGCGAGAGCTGAAGCTGATGAAGCCGAGCGCTTTCCTGATCAACATCGCGCGCGGGCCGGTGGTAGACGAAGCGGCGCTGATCGAAGCGCTGCAAAACGGCACTATCCGTGGGGTTGGCTTGGATGTGTACGAGAAGGAGCCACTGAGCGATTCGCCGCTGTTCAAGCTGCCTAACGCGCTGACCTTGCCGCACATCGGCTCGGCTACTGCCGAAACCCGAGAGGCCATGGCCAACCGGGCGATAGACAACCTGCGTGCGGCACTGCTGGGTGAGCGGCCGCGGGATCTGGTGAATCCGCAGGTTTGGAAGGGCTGATAGATATTCGTTGCCTGTACTGGCCTCTTCGCGGGTAAACCCGCGAAAGGGCCGGTGCAGGCAGCACATTACCTATTTGGCCAGCACAACGTCCTCAGCCACCCGAGCCTTGGGCTTGCGAAACACCAGCACATTCCCCGCCATCACCGCCACCAGCCCCAACAAGGCCGGCGCAGTCCACTGATACCCCTCGGCCACCGCCGACACATTCAGCGCCACCAACGGGAACAGCACCGTGCAGTAAGCCGCCCGCTCCGGCCCCATGCGCCCGACCAGCGTCAGGTAGGCCGTGAAGCCGATCACCGAACCCGGTATCACCAGGTACATCAACGACCCGATATAGCGGGTGTTCCATTCCATGTCGAAAGGAATACCGCTGGCCAGGCAATACACCGCCAGCATCATCGCCCCGTAGACCATGCCCCAGGCATTGGTGGTCATGGGCTTGAGCCCGGCCTTCTGCTGCATGCTCGACAGCATGTTGCCCGCCGAGAAACACAGCGTGCCGAGCAAGGCCAAACCAAGGCCGTACAAGGTTTCACGGCTGGCCGCATGGTGCGACAGCTCTGGCCAGAACAGCAGCCCCAGGCCGAGCAGCCCAAGCGCACCGCCGCCCAGTACATTGGCGGCGATTTTCTGGCCGAAGAAAATCCGTGCGTTAAGTGCGTTCCACAGCGTTGCAGTAGAGAACACCACGGCGATCAGACCGCTGGCAATCCACTGGCTGGCAGTGAGAAAGCACATGAAATTGACGCAGAACAGGCACAAGCCCTGGGCCAGGCAGATCTGGTGGCCGCGGCGGTTCATGGGTTGCAGGCGGCGGGTGAGCAGCAGGATGGCGAACAGGATCAGCCCGGCCAGGGCAAAGCGGTAAACGATCGAGACCGGGATGGCGACCCCCCCCAGCTGGAGCTTCAGGGCGATCCAGGTGGTACCCCAGATCAGGACGGTGAGCAGGTACAGTGACAGGTTCATGGCGGTGGTTCCTTGGGCCGTTCAAGATCGGTGCCCGGCGCTTCGCGGGCAAGCCCGCTCCCACAGGGATCGCCAGTGTTCTTCCGATCAGCGTTTGCCCGCTTGCACAAACTTGCGCTTTTCTTGCCCTGATGGATGTCACTCGACCACAGCCGCAGTACGATGACAGGCAAGAGGATTCGCCCATGACCCCACTCACGCAGCTGCAAGTGTTCAACGCCATGCACGCCTCGCCCCACGCCCGGCTGGAGCTGAGCGCGCACCTGGGCGATGGGCTGGCGGCGGCGTTGTGGAGCAACCGGGATGATGCCCGCGATTATCAGGCACCGACCCATCACACCCTGTCGTGCTACATCGCCGACGGCACCGGCACTTTCCGCCGCCAGCGCCCGGCCGACAAGGGCGCGCCGGGCAAGCTGTGCGTGATGCCGGCCGGGCAGGAATCGAACTGGGTGGTCAATGGTGGAATCCGCCTCGCGCACCTGTATCTCAGCGAGGCGCAGTTCGCCTTGGGTTGCGTGCGCCTACTCGACCGGGAGCCGCGTGAACTGCAGTTGCAGGAAGCGACCTTTCTCGACGACCTGCAACAGGCCGCGCGCTTTCGCCAACTGATTACCCTGGACTGGGACGAGCCCGGCGAGCGCCTGCTGGCCAGCAGCCTGGCACACGAGATTGTCGACCATGCGCTGCTCAGCCAGGTCGGGCTGCGCCAAGGCCTGCGCCTGAAGGGCGGGCTGGCGCCAAACCTGCGCCGGCAGATGGTCGAGTACATCGAGGCGCACTTGGACCAGCCGATTACCCTGGGTGAACTGGCCTTGCGCTGCAACCTGTCCGAATACCACTTTGCGCGCATGTTCCGCACCAGTTTCGGGCTACCGCCACACCAGTACCTGCTGGCCCGGCGGCTGCACCGGGCTTGTGGGCTGTTGCGGCTGGGGGAAATGCCGCTGGGGGAAATTGCCTTGATGTGCGGGTTTGCCAGTGCCAGCCATTTCAGCAACCGGTTTCGCCAGGCCATTGGAGCAACACCTGGCGACTATCGAGCGGCCTTCGCTGACTAGAACTCCAGGGTGCTGGATAAGCTGACCTGCCGCGCATCCCCAATCGCCACAAAGTACTGGTTCACCGCCGAGCTGTAGTAGACCTTGTCGAACAGGTTCTTAACATTCAGCTGCAAGCGCACGTTGTGCTCATCCAGCTTGGTCTCGTAGCTGGCGAACGCATCGGCCACGGTATAGGACGGCAGGTCGAAGGTGTTGGTCGAGTTGCCCGCCCGCTCCCCCACATAACGCGCCCCCGCGCCCATACGCAGCTTGTCGCCCCCGAACAGGCTGCCGAAGTCGTACACGGCCGACAGCGAACCGCTGTGCTTGGCCACATTCTGCAAGCGGTTGCCTTGCAGGGCCGGGTCCTTGGTGACCTTGGCGTCCGTGTAGGCGTAGCTGCCAATCAGGCTCCAGTGCTCGCTCAGCTGCCCCGTCAGGTCGAGCTCCACGCCACGCGAGCTGACCTCGCCGGCGTTGCTGTACACCGTCTCTTTGGTGGTGGCATCAAAGTTGGAAACCAGCACATTGCGCTTGGTGATGTCGAACAGCGCCAGGGTACCGGTCAGGCGGCCGGGCATGTCTAGCTTGGCGCCCAGCTCCCACGACTTCCCTTCCTCGGGTGCAACCGACGCGTCCAGCACCACGCCGCCCGTCAGCGGCGCGATGCTGGAGTTGGGCTTGAACGACTCGCTGTAGCTGCCATAGAACGACAGTTGGTCATCAAACTTGTAGACGATGCCGGCATGCGGCACCCAGGCTTGGCCGCTGTTATCGGTATTGGCCGTGAACGGACGGCCACGGCCTGCGTACTGGTCGAATTGCTGGAATCGGGCACCGGCCACCAGAATCCAGTGATCATCCAGGTGCAACGCGTCCTGCACGAACACAGCATCGGTGCGCAGCTTGTCGGTCTGGTCGCTGTCACTGGCTCTTACTGTGGTGCCTTCCACTTCCTGGCCGTACACCAGATTTACATAGCTGAACGTGGACTGCGCAGTCTGGCGGATCAGATCACCGCGAAAGATCTTGCGGTCTTCATGATCAACGCCGAACAGCAGGTCGTGCTGCATACCGGTCACTTCCACGTTGCCCGCCAGGCTCAAGGTGGCGAACTGGTCACGGCTCATGGCGTTGTGGGTGCCATCGATGCTTCGCGACAGTGTGCCGGTCTCTTCATTCACGCCCGTGACGCGTACCTGGCTGGCATCGTAGGTCTCACGGTTGAAGCTGTAGCCAAAGTGCAGCTTCCAGTCATCGGCCAGTTGGTGGTCGACTTCCAGGCGGTACAGGTCAGACCGCCCTTCCATGTCGTTGAACGGCTCGTCCAGGCGCCGCGTGGCGGGGATGTTCAGCGGGTGGCCGTTGTTGCCGAACGCGGTGCCGCGGTCGAAGGGCGAGCGAAACTCGCGGTGCTCGTAGGCCAGTACCACCTGGGTGTCTTCACCTAGCCAGGCCAGCGACGGCGCCACCAACGATTCGCGGTGCACGCCGTAGTTGCGCCAGTAGTCTTCGTCTTCGTGGTCGACGATCAGGCGGTAGGCGAAGTTGCTGTCGCCCAGCGCGCCGGTGCTGTCGAACCCGCCGCCACTGCCGTTCTTGCCGCTGCCGTAGGTGGAGCCACGCACGGTCAGGGCGTTGTATTGCTCAAGTTGCGGGCGCTTGCTGACCACGTTGATCACCCCGCCCGGGTCCTGGATGCCGTACAGCAGCGAGGCCGGGCCCTTGAGCACCTCGACCCGCTCGGTGCTGGCGTTGAGGCTGCGGCCCTGCACGATGGGCATGCCATCGCGCATGATCGAGCCGTCGCGGTTGTCGCCAAAACCGCGCTTCATCACCGTGTCGGAGGTGCCGCCGAAGTTGTTGCCCTGGGTGATGCCACTGACGTTGTAAAGGGCATCGTCGAGGTTGCGCGGGGCCTGGTCGCGGATGACCTGAGCCGGTACCACGTTGATGGCCTGGGCAATGTCCTGGTTCGGGCCCTGCCCGCGCATGATCGAGGCGGTGGCCGGCGGTTGATAGCTGTACACGTCCATTTGCGAGGTCACGGTGGTGGCCTGCAGGTTGAGGGCGCCGGAGGTGTCTGCGGTTTCGAGGGTCAGCGTGCGTGCATCGACGCGGCGCCAGGCCAGCCCGGCGTTGCCCAGCAGCTGTTGCAGGGCCTGTTCGGCGCTGAATCGGCCGTTCAGTGCCGGTGCCTGCACACCCGGCAGTTCCAGGGTGTAGACCACGCTCTGGCCGGTGGTGCGGCTGAAGGCGTTGAGCGCCTGGGCCAAGGGCTGGGCCGGCTGGGCGAAGGCATAGGTCTGCTGTTGCTCGGCGGCACTGGCCAGGGGAGCGACAGCAACGGCCGGGAGCATGGCAAGGCCGAACCAGAGAGGGACGCAACGCGGGGTGAACTTCATGGACGCTGACCTGTGAGAGGGTGATGACTGCGAATGAATCGCACTTCCACTCATTACACGGATGCCACGTCCTGTTACCTCACCCGTTGATTGAAAAATATTTTTGCCTGCCCCGGCCTCTTCGCGGGCAAGCCCGCTCCCACAGGAATGGCACACGTTTCAAATCCGGTGCAGTACCTGTGGGAGCGGGCTTGCCCGCGAAGAGGCCCGGACAGGCAACTACTGAATCAAGGTCAACCGCCCCAACACGGTCTGCCGAGAAAAGCCCATCACCTTGCCCAGCGAATCCAGCGCCAGCAACGGTTCGCCTACTGGGAAACTGCCGCTGACCTTGCGCTGCCCCAGTTCACCATCCAGCAACAGAATGCGCCCCGGGTAATAGCGCCCGAGGTCTTCCACCACCTGCGCCAGTGGCACCTGGTAGTAATTCAACCAGCCCTGGCGCCAGGCCAGGCGGTTTTCACTATCCACCGCCTGGGTGTCGCTTAACCTGCCTGCGCTGTAGTTCACCTGCTGGTTGGCAGTCAGTTCACGCGCCAACGTGCCCTGCGCAGGGCTAACCCCCACACGCCCACTGCGTACCGTCACCTGGGCGCCCTCCCCCTGCTCGCGCACTTCGAACTGGGTGCCGAGCACTCGAACTTCGCCACCGGCAGCTTCGACCAGGAACGGCTCGCCGGTATGCGTCACCTGGAAAAACGCCGCGCCATGAAGCAACCGCACACGGCGCTCCCCCTTGGCGAAATCGACAGCAATGGCGCTACCGGCATCCAGCGTGACCTGCGAGTGGTCAGCCAAGGTCACCTGGCGAATCTGCCCGGCACTGCCGTAGTCAGCCTGCAGGTCCTGCAACCAGTACCCCGGGTGCCAACCACCGGCAACACCCACGGCCAGCACCAGACAGGCCGCCATCGCCATCGACACCGCCGCCACATGCCGCCACGGACCACGGGCCGGCGGCCTGGCCATGGCATCGAGGTAGCGTTGCAAGGCTTGCTGTTCTTCGTCGGCCAACCGCTGCGCAGGGTCGGCGCTTTTCTGCCACAACAGCTGAGCCTGTTCGTAGGCGGCGCGGTGAACAGGGTCGGCCAGCAACCACCGCTTGAACGCCGCCCCCTCGGCTTGCGCGGGCTGCTCGTTGATGCGGCTGAGCCACTGCAGGGCGGCCTGGGATTGCGCCTCGGTAATCGGGGGCATGCTGCTCATCGACGGGCGCTCCCTGGCCGGCGTGGAATGGGCGCGGGCTCGGCAACACTGGCCTTGCACGCTTCAAGGGCGCGCATCATATGCTTTTCCACGGCACTCTGGGACAGTTGCATGGCCTTGGCGATTTCGCCGTACTTGCAGCCGTGAATGCGGTTGAGCAGAAAGATCTGCCGGGTGCGTTCGGGTAATGCACGCAAGGCGGCTTCGATGCGTTGCAGGTCGTGGTCCACTTCCAGGGCCTGCTCTGGCGCCTGGGCCGTGGCCACTTCATCCACCGGCAACGCGGCTTCGGCCACGCGTTCGCGGCTGCCTTCACTGCGCAGGTGGTCGATGGCGAGATTACCAGCGCATCGCAGCAAGTAGGTGTCCAGCGCCTCGACCTTCACTTCGGGGCGCCGCCAGAAGCGCAAAAACAGCTCCTGAACCAGGTCCGATGCCGTGGCGCGGCAGCCGACGCGCCGCCTGACCAAGGCTTCCATGCGTGCCCGTTGGGCCTGGAACACCTGGACGAAACGGGCACGCCCGCCGGCACTGTCGGCGTCGGGCTCGATGATGTCCCCCTGCTCGCTCACGGCTTCACGCGGCAAACACGGCCAGCAACGGGCCGAGCACCACGCTGGCGGCGGCCAGGCCCAGCAGCAGCCGCGGCTGGTAAGGCAAGCCGAACACCCAGAGGGTTACCCCGGCCATTATCACCGCCGTCCACTCCACCAGCCCATGGGCCCAACCACGCAGGTGCACGCTGAGGACCAGCGACAGCATCAGCACCAACCACCCGGCGATACGCAACAGCCGCAACTGCCCAGGGCGCGGCTTGCGCCCGAGCAGGTCGCTGAAGTGTTTTTCCATGGCCAGGCACAGGGCGACAAAACCTGCGAATGCGATCAGTGCGTTACCCAGCATCAGCTCGCCTCCGCTGTTTCAGTGCCCGGCTTTTTTGCTGCGCGTGGGCGCTTGGCAACCGGCTTGGGGCTGCGCAGCATCTTGCCGGCCAGCCAAGCCAGGAACAGGCCGGTGGCCAGGGCAGTCAGGTCGAAGCCGGCCATGGCCCAGTCACCCTCCAGCAGCGAATGGTTCAGCCCGCGGTGGGTACTCAGGCCGTTGAGCAGTGGCAGCAAGGCAAAGGCCAGCGCACCCAACGCTAGTTGCTCGCCCCAGGCCCTGCGCCCGCTGCGTAGTAACGCATGCACCAGCGAAAGGCCCCAGACGATGAAGAAGGCATTGACCTCCCAGTCGCCCCGGCCTTCGAAGTCTATCGGGACCAGGCGGTTGGCCCAGAAGAAAGCTGCCACCGCCAGCAGCAAGCCGCTCATGCTGGCGATATTGAGTACCTCGACCAGGCGCAGCTCGCCCGGTATGCGCTCGCTCTTGGCGTGCTTGAGCTGGCGCTTACCCAGCCACATCACCAACCCGGTGCCGATCACCGCAGTACCGGCCACACCAAAAAAGAAGTACAGCCAGCGCAACCAAGGCCCCGCGAAGTTGCCCATGTGCAGCCCGGCGAAACTGAAGGCGGTCATCATTGCCCCGCTCTCTGGCTTGCCCTGGCTCAGCAGCTCGCCACTGGCGCCATCGAAGGTCCAGTTGGCGCTGCGCCGATACGCCACATGGTCGGCAGACGATTGCGTGAAGGTGACGCGGGCATTGCTGTCGCCCGGGTTCTGCACCTGGATGTTGCCAATACGCGCGCGGGGTTGCAGTGCCTGCACCTGGGCATACAGGCTGGGCAACGGCACCAGCGGTGCAGCCACATGGGCCGCCTTGGGCGCATCGTCGCGGCCGAACAGGTCGTTGAAGTACTTGTCGGTGTCATTGCCATAGCTGGCCATGATCCCCGCCGGCATCACCATGTACATGAACAGCACCAGGCTGCTGTAGCTGATCATCAGGTGAAATGGCAGCACCAGCACTCCGATCGCGTTGTGCCCGTCCAGCCAGGAGCGTTGGCCCTTGCCGGGGCGGAAGGTGAAGAACTCCTTGAAGATCTTCTTGTGGGTGATGATGCCGGTGACCAGCCCCAACAGCATGATGAACGCGCAGAAGGTCGACAGCCATCGGCCGAACGGGTAAGGCATCTGTAGCTGGAAGTGGAAGCGGTAGAAGAACTCGCCACCGCGGCTGTCGCGCGCTTCAACCGGCTGACCGGTCTGGGTATCGAGGGTTTTACTCACGAACCCGCGTGGCCCGCCATTGGGGTCGCGGTAGCCCACGCTCAAGGCGGCCTCGCGCGCGTTGGGCATGCGAATGAACCAGGTGCCCGAATGCCCGGCATTGTCCTGCAGGTAACGTTGGGCCACACCCAGGCTGTTGAGCGGATCCAGGGCATGGCTGCGCACTTCGGGCTGCGCCCAGTGGGTGATTTCTTCCTTGAAATACGACAGCGTGCCGGTGAGGAAGATGGCGAACAGCAGCCAGCCGAAGATCAGGCCGGTCCAGGTGTGCAGCCAGGCCATCGCCTGGCGAAAGCCTTCTTTCATGGGTTTTTCATCCAGTAGGCGACGCCGCTGATCATGCCCAACAACAGGCTTGGCGCCAGTACACCCAGCCAGGCACGCCAGGCGTTGCGGCAGGCGAAGCACCAGATGAACGCCAGCAGGTAGAAGACGAACGACAGCAACAGGCCGGTGAGCGTGGCATCGACCTTGGGCAACGGCGCCACCAAGGCAATACAGACGCTGGCCATCGACGCCAGCAAATAGCCGCCCAGCAGCGCGGCCAGGCTGCGTGAGGCAACGCCCAGCCGGTAACTGAGCGGGAGGCCGGCGGTTTTGCGCGTCATGGCGAAGGTCCGGGCGTTTTCGGGGCTGCAATACTAATGATTTCAATTCTCATAAGCAAAGCCTGCTGACAGGTGACGTTTGCCGAAACAGACGGCCACCCCTAAAATGCGAAAAATTCTTACTACCGCGTCCGCGCCGGTGGTGCACGCAACGCGAATTCTGACCTGCAGCAAATGGGGGGCCGCTTTGTAGCCCCCTTTTGCAACAAGAAATTTATTTTCAAAAAGGGCTTGAATTCATTCCGCAGTTGCCTGACCTTAGAGTCAAGAGGCGCAGAAATTCCAAGGGTCTCAAGGGCCTAGGCGCGCCTCCATGCGAGCAAGCTGAATAAGGATTGAATCATGCAAATCCAGGTCAACAGCAGCAACCATTTCGAAGGCAACGCCCGGCTGGATCAGTGGGTCCGCAGCACACTGCAGAACTCGCTGGAACGGTACGAGGAAGACCTCACCCGCATCGAGGTTCACCTGCGCGACGAGAACGGCGCCAAGCCCGGACCGCATGACAAACGCTGCCAGATGGAGGCTCGCCCAAAAGGCCACCAACCGATTTCCGTGACCCACATCGCCACTTCGCTGGACCAGGCAGTCGACGGTGCCGCCACCAAGCTCAACCACGCGCTGGAACACTTCTACGGCAAGTTGCG
Source organism: Pseudomonas sp. yb_9 (assembly GCF_043103635.1). Taxonomy (NCBI): domain Bacteria; kingdom Pseudomonadati; phylum Pseudomonadota; class Gammaproteobacteria; order Pseudomonadales; family Pseudomonadaceae; genus Pseudomonas; species Pseudomonas sp. yb_9. The sequence continues at coordinate 63,487 of NZ_JBICKA010000111.1, forward strand.
CAGCAAGCGCGGCGCCCTGGAACTGAGTGACCCAGACGCCTGATCGGCAATGCAAAACGCCCGGCCTGAAGCCGGGCGTTTTTGTTTGTAGCGATCAACGGCAGTGAACCAACCCGCCGCGTTGCCAGTCAACTTCTGCAGTCATTCGCTGCAGAAGCAAGAGCATGAACAACCCATTCGAACGAATCAGCGCTGCATTCGCCCCCGAATACCGGGTCAACCTCAGCATCACAAACCTCGACGGCAGCATCATGCTGACCCTGTCCGACGATGCCGGTGTGGTCGCCAGGCGCCTCGTCTCCCAGGCCCAGCGCAACGACCCGGTGCGCCTGCAACGGGTGATCGACAGCATTCGCCTGGGCCTGGCCATCGAATTCAGCCAGAACCCCATGCAGGTGCTGGCCGCGCTGACCCGCGACGCCCGTCACGAGCCGCGCCACGTCGTTGCCAACTGAGGGCTACTTGCCCTCCTCCACTTCCTTGCCGTTGGCATCCAGCACCTTGGTCGAGGGGTAGCGATACGAAGCGTAGCGCACCACCAGAATCGAGAACGCCAGCAGCAGGATGCCCCCGCACAGGTACAACAGCCCTTCGTCCGGCGCCTTGTGGTGCGAGACATCGCCGATCAGCAGGCGGGTCAGCGCAGTAATCGCCACGTACAGCAGGAAGCGGATCGGCATGTGGTTGGTCTTGAAGTAGATGCCCACCATCGCCCCCAGTTCCAGGTAGATGAACAGCAGCAGAATGTCATCGACACTGACCCCGCCCTTGCCGAGCATGTCCAGGAAGGTGACCACCGCCGCATAGGCGGTAATCGCGCCAATGCCGAACAGCGCCAGGTAATGGAAGGCCTCGACGCACAGGTTGCCCAGCGAGTCGGCCGAACCATGCAGGCCTTTGCGTAGCTTGTCTGCCCATTTGATGTTCACGATGTTCCATTCCCCGATACGTCTTTAAGGATGATGCGTCACCGGTGTGACGCTTGTGCCATGCAGTTAAAGGGCCAGGCCCTTGGCTTGGAAGGCGACCGATTGCCGCAAGGCACGTGTGGGCCAGGCTGAAGAATCAGGTTGCGTGATGATGGCAATGCCATTACTGTATGCGCATACAGTAAACTGCAACACAACCAGCAAAAAGGCATAGAGGTGATGAATGGCCGTCGAAGTGGTGTACCGCAGCAGCCGCGACCCGGAGCGCTTGTTCATGGATAAGGCCGAAGCAGACCGTCACGACAAGATGCTCGAACTGGCCGAGCGCCTGGCCGAAGTGCTGCACAAGGCAGTGCCGTCGCTGACTGAGCAGCAGGTTGAGGAAGCCGGTATCTACATGGCCAAGAACCGCGATGTGTTTGCCCGGGCGTTCAAGAGCCAGCCGGATGCGTTGGGCGAGTTGCTGGAAAGTGGTGCTGCCGAGTGAGATCGGCGCCGCCTGCTTCGCGGGCAGGCCCGCTCCCACAGGTATTGCACAAGTCTTGAAGCCTGTGGAGTACTTGTGGGAGCGGGCTTGCCCGCGAAGAGGCCGGTAAGGCCAACATCAACATTCAGCCGTAAAGCAACCGTTCCGCCAGCATCTGCGCCACCCGCGCCGGAGAACGCTTCTCCGCCTGGGCATGGCCGAACACTTCGGTCAGCCGTGACGGTATCCGCGCCAAGTGCGCGGTGATGGTGCCCAAATCCTCGCCACGATGCGTCAGCGCCACGTAGATCAAACCACCGGCATTGATCACGTAGTCAGGCGCATACAATATCCCGCGCGACTCCAGTTGGTCGGCCACCTGCAAGGTGGTCAGCTGGTTGTTCGCCGCTCCCGCCACCGCCGCACAACGCAACTGCATCACGCTTTGCCCGTTCAGCACCGGCCCCACGCCGCAAGGGGCGAAGATGTCGCAAGGGGTGCTGATCAACGCATCGTTGGTCACAGGCTTGGCATCGAACTGCTCCATCGCCAGCCGCACACGTCCTGGGTCCAGGTCGCTGACCAGCAGCTCCGCGCCCACTGCATGCAGTTGCTCCGCCAACGCAAAACCGACATTGCCCAAGCCCTGCACCGCTACCCGCAGGCCTCTGAGGTCATCACTGCCCAGCCGGAACGAGGTGGTGGCGCGAATACCCGCGAACACCCCCATCGCCGCATGTGGCGAGGGATCACCCGATGCGGTGGTACTGGTCACATGGGGTGTGCTCTGAGCAATGCAGTCCATGTCCAGGGTCGAGGTGCCGCTGTCCACGGCGATGATGAAACGCCCGTGCAAGGTATCGATGACGCGGCCAAAGGCCTCGAACAGTGCGGCGCGGTTCTCCACATGCGGGTTGCGCATGATCACCGCCTTGCCACCGCCCAGTGGCAAGCCCGCCAACGCCGCCTTGTAGCTCATGCCCTGGGCCAGGCGAATGGCATCGGTCATGGCGCTTTCGTCATCGGCATAAGGCAGGTACCGGCACCCGCCCATGGCCGGGCCCAGTTGCTCACTGTGGATCGCCACAACCGCTTTCAGGCCCGTAGGCGGGTCGTTGAAAAGGTGCAAGGACTGGGTACGGGTGCTTTGCATCAGAGCGAACATCGACAGGCCCCCCATAAGGTGCTCCCTCCAGTATAGGCACCGCGCTGAAGCTGATGCCGCCGCCGGACCACTGGACGAAACCGCGCGCCACGGCTAATACTCAAGCGTGTGTGGAGAAGCCCCATGAACCCACGTCAAGCCTGCCTGGCCTGCCTGGAACGCGAGCCTGTCGCCCTGCTGGAAGCCGCATTGTGGATTGCCGCCGAGCACGACCGGAGTGTCGAGCCCGCGGCCAGCCTTGCCGTGCTGCAAGACCTGCAGCGCGATATCAGCACCAACCTGCCGATGCTGCCCCTGTGCGAACTGGCCCAGCCGCTGCTGCGCCAGCTCAATGCGCTGGGCTTCCAGCAGGATGAGTACCACCCCCTGCGCCCGCAAGCAGCGATGATGGACAAGGTGCTGCAACGCCGCCGTGGCCAACCGCTGACCCTGGCCATCCTCGCCCTGGAACTGGCCGGGCGCCTGTCCATTCCGCTGGAGGGTGTGGGCTTTCCTGGCCATTTCCTGCTGCGTGTACCGGGTGCCGACCACCTGCTCGACCCCTGCGGTGGCCGGCGCCTGTACCCCAACGATTGCCGTGAGCTGCTGGCCCGCCAGTTCGGGCCGCATGTTGCGCTGACGGCCGAGCACATGCGCAGCGCCACCCCGCTGCAGATGCTGCAACGCCTGTCACGCAACCTGCGCCAGCTGCACATCAGCAACGACAACCACCTGGCGGCGTTGATCGATGCTGAACGGGTCATGCAGTTGGGGCCGGTGCAGGTCAGTGACTACATGACCCGCGCCTCGTTGTACCAGCACCTGGATTGCCCACAGGCCGAGCGCTTCGACCTGGAGCATGCGCTACTACTGACAGAAGATCCGGCCCAGCGCCTGAAGCTGTCCGAACGCATCGGCAAGCTTCCGGCGGCGAACCGTTCGCTTCACTGAGCCGGGCTGTCCGGCTGCTGGGCGGGGTGGGCCTGGGTGAACGCCGGATGCCCGGCGGCCAGTGCGGCAACCCGCAGGATACGCGGGAAGCTGCTCAGGTCGATGTTGAAGCGTTCGGCGGCATACAGCTGCGGGATCAGGTACACATCCGCCAGCCCCGGTTGATCACCGAAACAAAAGCCTTGATCACCAATCAGTTGCTCCACTGCCGCCAACCCTTGGCTGATCCAGTGGCCGATCCATTGATTGACCTGCCCCTCGTCCTGCCCGGCCTGGCGCAGCCGGTTGAGCACGCTTACGTTGTGCAGCGGGTGGATGTCGCAGCCAATCATTGCCGCTACACCGCGCACTTTGGCACGCGCCTCGGCCGTGGCCGGCAGCAACGCGGGCTGTGGATAAACCTCTTCCAGGTACTCGATGATTGCCGGTGACTGCACCAGCAATTCACCGCCATCGGTGCGCAAGGCCGGTACGCGGCCCTGTGGGTTGATGGCAACATAGCCCGCCCCACGCTGCTCACCCTGCAACAGGTTGACCGGCAGGGGCTGGTAAGCCAGCCCCTTTAGTGCCAGGGCAATGCGCACCCGGTAGGACGAGGTGGAACGGTAATAGGTGTACAGCTCCATGCCCGCCTCTCCTCAGTTGGCCGCGATGACCGTGCCACGGCATTCGCCGAAGCCGATGCTGGCCACGCCGTCGCGCGTGCAGCGTGCACGCAGGATGATTTCGTCGCCGTCTTCGAGGAACTTGCGCACCTCGCCGCTGGCCAGTTCCACCGGCAGCTTGCCGCCCTCGGTGATCTCCAGCAGGCTGCCGAACGAACCTGGTGTGGCACCCGACAAGGTGCCCGAACCGAACAGATCGCCTGGTTGCAGCTGGCAGCCGTTGACGCTGTGGTGCGCCACCAGCTGCGCCACGGTCCAGTACATGCTGCGAGTGTTGCTCAGGGTCAGGCGGTGTGGGGCAACGCCCTGCTCACGCATGCGCTGGGTCAGCAGCAGCACTTCAAGCTCGATATCATAGGCACCGGCGGCCTGGTCGCGCTTGTCCAGCAGGTACGACAGTGGCTGTGGGTCACCTTCCGGGCGCGCCGGCTGGGCGCAGCGGAACGGCTCCAGCGCTTCGGCAGTGACCACCCAGGGGGAAATGGTGGTGATGAAGCTCTTGGACAGGAACGGCCCCAGGGGCTGGTATTCCCAAGCCTGGATATCGCGCGCCGACCAGTCGTTGAGCAGACACAGGCCAGCCACGTGCTCGGCGGCATCGCCTACCGGGATCGCCTGCCCCATGTCATTGCCCTGGCCAATCCAGATGCCCAACTCCAGTTCGTAGTCCAGGCGTGCGCAAGGGCCGAAGCTCGGCTCGGTGTGCCCGGCCGGCAAGGTCTGGCCCTTGGGCCGGCGCACATTGGTGCCCGATGGGCGGATGGTGGAGGCGCGGCCGTGATAACCGATCGGCACGTACTTGTAGTTGGGCAGCAGCGGATTATCGGGGCGGAACAGCTTGCCCACGTTTTTGGCGTGTTCGATGCCGACGTAGAAGTCGGTGTAGTCACCGATCTGCGCGGGCACATGCAGTTGGCAGTCGCTGGCCGGGATCAGCGCCGGCTTCAACGCCGACTGGTGCTCGCTGTGCTCGCCAAGCAGCGCCTGCAAACGCTCGCGCAGCGCCACACGGGCACTGCGGCCCAAGGCGAAGAATGCGTTCAGCGCGCCACCGCGGGTGGCTTCGACGGCAGACTTGGCAGCACCGTCGAACAGGCCGGCAGCCAGCACCGCTTCCAGGTCGAGGATCGCGTCACCGATGGCCACGCCACAGCGTTTGGCTTCACCCGGCCGGCTGAAAATACCCATCGGCAGGTTCTGCAGCGGGAAGTCGCAGTGCCCGTTGGCGTGCTCGACCCAGCTACGGGCATTGGCAGTGTGGTTCATGGGTTATCTCCGGTTCGGGTTGAAGGTGCTCGGCAAGGTGGCCCAGCAACTATCGTAGTCGGCCTGCAATTGCGGGCATTCAAGGGCTTGCTGGCTCGGGCGCAGCACTTGGCTGGTCTCGAACATGAAAGCCATGGTGTTGTCGATCTTGTGCGGCGCCAGGTCGGCGGCAATGGCCTTTTCGCAGGTTTCGGCGTCGGGACCATGGGCGCTCATCACCCCGTGCAACGAGGCACCACCCGGCAGGAAGCCTTCGGCCTTGGCATCGTAGGCACCGTTGATCAGGCCCATGAACTCGTTCATCAGGTTGCGGTGGAACCAAGGTGGACGGAAGGTGTTCTCGGCCACCATCCAGCGTGGCGGGAAGATCACGAAGTCCATGTTGGCCAGGCCATGTACGCTGGTCGGCGAAGTCAGCACGGTGAAGATCGAGGGGTCCGGGTGGTCGAAGCTGACGGTACCGATGGTGTTGAAGCGGCGCAGGTCGTATTTGTACGGGACGTTGCTGCCGTGCCAGGCCACCACATCCAGCGGCGAATGCTGCAGTTCGCAAGCCCAGTGCTCGCCGAGGAACTTTTGCACCAGTTGCACCGACCCTTCGGCTTCTTCGTAGTGCGCCACCGGGGTGAGGAAGTCGCGCGGGTTGGCCAGGCCATTGCTGCCGATAGGGCCCAGGTCCGGGATGCGTAGCGGCGCGCCATGGTTTTCGGCGATGTAGCCGCGGGCCTGGCCATCGAGCAGTTCGACACGGAACTTCATGCCGCGAGGAATCACCGCGATCTCCAGCGGTTCGACCTCCATCACGCCCAGCTCGGTGGCAATGCGCAGGCGGCCCAGCTCCGGCACCAGCAGCAGTTCACCGTCGGCGTTGAAGAAAACACGCTCCATGGAACGGTTGGCGCGGTAGATGTAAATACTCACACCGGCCGGTTTTTCCGCAGCAGCGTTGGCCACCATCGGCAGCCAGCCCTCGATGAAGTCGGTCGGTTCGGCAGGGATCGGCTGCGGGCTCCAGCGCAGGCGATTAGGGTTGATGCCACCCAACGGCCCGCTCAGCGGCTGGCGCGCCAGGCGCTCGAAACGTGGGTGCAGTGCAGACGGGCGAATACGATAAAGCCAGGTACGGCGTAGCTCACTGCGGGCCATGGTGAACGCCGTGCCCGAGAGCAATTCGGCATACAGCCCATAGGGCGCCTTCTGCGGGGAGTTCTGCCCGACCGGCAAAGCCCCTGGCAGTGCTTCGCTGGCAAATTCGTTGCCGAAGCCGCTGAGGTAGTGAAGGTCGGGTGAGGTGTCGCGATTCATCGATGCCTCCGGGCTCTGGCCGAGCCGTTGCGGGCAGCTGGCTGCTGGCCCGGTGTGGGGTGACAGCGCGTCTGCATTGTTTTTATCGTAATCAGATTACGAATAACGTAATTTGCCCCGCGCTTGGCGTCAAGCTATAAAGGCCCGACTTGAAGAATCCGGAAGCCGATATCCATGACCAAAGCCAGCTCCCCCGCCGACAACGGCAAGCAGAAAGTCCGCTCGGCGGAGGTCGGCACCGACATCCTGAAGGCGCTTGCAGAGCTCTCTCCTTCCACTTCGCTGTCACGCCTGGCGGAACATGTGCAAATGCCGGCGAGCAAGGTGCACCGTTATCTGCAGGCGTTGATTGCCAGTGGCTTTGCGGAGCAGGACAGTGCCACCAACCATTACGGTTTGGGTCGCGAAGCATTGCGGGTGGGGTTGGCGGCGCTGGGCAGCATTGATGTGTTGAAGATTGCCGCCCTGCCGCTGTCGCAATTGCGCGATGAACTGAACGAGAGCTGCTTCATTGCCGTGTGGGGTAACCAGGGCGCGACCGTGGTCAGCATTGAACCGGCAGTGCGTGCGGTCACCGTGGTCACGCAAATCGGCTCGGTGCTACCGCTGCTTACCTCCTCTACCGGCCTGGTGTTCGCCGCCTACCTGCCCGAGCGCGAGACCGTGGAGTTGCGCGACCGCGAGCTGGCCGCCCTGCACCACAATGCAGAGGACTACCAGGCGGTATTGGCCGGCATTCGCGACCGTGGGCTGCACCATGTGCACGGCCTGCTGATGCCAGGTGTGGATGCGTTGTCGGCACCGGTGTTCAATGCCTTGGGGCAGGTGGTGGCCGTGATGACCGTGGTCGGGCCAACGTCGATTTTTCATGCCGACGAACATGGGCCGGCGGCGCAACGGCTGCTGGCAGCGGCCCGAGAGACCAGCTGGCGCATGGGCTATTCGCCGGCCGCGTGAGCGCCTGTAGCACTATTGCCCGATACGTAAAGGTGAATGTCATAAGCAGCTATTTTTCCTACAGGATCAAGCGCTTATTCTTAACTCACTGGCCGGCATGAAGGGCTCTTCCCCCCGCCTTTCAGGCCTGCGAGGTTCACCGACGTAGATTTTGAAGCTCCTTGATCTAACGTCTCGATTGGCCGCTGTGGCTTGCAGCGGCCTTTTTTTTGCCCAGAAAAACCTGCGCGCTCGACGGGCTCGCACGGCCCCGGTAGAGCGGCCTCGTGTAGCGAAAGGGCCGCAAAGCGGCCCTGACAGGTTTACTTGCGGGCCAACCCATCGGCCCGGAACATCTGCCGGATCCCGCGAATGGCCTGGCGAATGCGATCCTGGTTTTCGATCAGGGCAAAGCGCACATGGTCATCGCCATAGTCACCAAAGCCAATCCCCGGCGACACGCACACCTTGGCCTCGGCCAGCAGTTTCTTGGAAAACTCCAGCGACCCCAGGTGCGCATACTGCTCCGGAATCTTCGCCCAGACGTACATCGAGGCCTTGGGGTTCTCGACCATCCAGCCCAGTTCGTGCAGCCCCTTTACCAGCAGGTTGCGACGCTGGCGGTACTGCTCGGCGATGTCGCGCACGCACTGCTGGTCACCTTCCAGCGCAGCGATGGCAGCGACCTGCAGCGGGGTGAAGGTGCCGTAGTCGTGATAGCTCTTGATCCGCGCCAAGGCACTGACCAGCTCGGGATTACCGACCATGAAGCCGATCCGCCAGCCCGCCATGTTGTAGCTTTTGGACAAGGTGAAGAACTCCACCGCAATGTCCTTGGCGCCGGGCACCTGCATGATCGACGGGGCTTTCCAGCCGTCGTAGACGATGTCGGCGTAGGCCAGGTCGTGCACCACCAGCACGTTGTACTGCTTGGCCAACGCCACCACGCGCTCGAAGAAGTCCAGCTCCACGCATTGGGCAGTAGGGTTGGACGGGAAACCGAGGATCATCATCTTCGGCTTGGGGATCGACTCGCGGATCGCCCGCTCCAGCTCGTTGAAGAAGTCCACGCCCGGCACCAGCGGCACCGAACGCACCTGGGCACCGGCAATGACCGCACCGTAGATATGGATCGGATAGCTGGGGTTGGGCACCAGTACCGTGTCGCCCTGGTCGAGGGTGGCCAGCATCAGGTGCGCCAGGCCCTCTTTGGAGCCGATAGTGACGATGGCTTCGCTTTCCGGGTCGATGTCGACCTCGTAGCGTTCCTTGTACCAGTTGGAAATGGCCCGCCGCAGGCGCGGGATACCGCGAGAGGTGGAGTAGCCGTGGGTGTCTTCACGCTGGGCAACCTGCACCAGCTTCTCGACGATGTGCGGCGGGGTGGCGCCATCGGGGTTGCCCATGCTCAGGTCGATGATGTCCTCGCCACGGCGGCGGGCAGCCATCTTGAGTTCGGCAGTGATATTGAAGACGTAAGGGGGGAGACGATCAATGCGCGCAAAGCGGCGCGGCGAACCTGGGTTGGCCATGGCTTCCTCTGAGTACGTAAGCGCCCGGAACCGTCCGAGCGACGTTGGCCGATGTGGCGGCCTGGATCAGAAGATAGTGCCGAAACATGGTACCTGTAAAGGATAATTTCCTGTTTTGTTAGAATTTTTCAGATGTATTTTTTGAAAATTAAAGATTTATGTTT